>JALZEO010000068.1 GCA_030862025.1 Actinomycetota bacterium
GTCTGTAGGTGAGTGAGCGCGCTGAGCTCGTCGGCCCGGGTGGCGTCGTCGCCGCGTGGAAGCCTGCCTTCGTTGCGCATCCGGAGCAGCTCGGGGTACCCGAGGTTGGGGCTGAAACGGGGCTCCGGCACGAGCGATAACACGTCGGAGGGAGACAGGTCGAGCCGGCTTGCCGCGAGGATGATCCGGCGCAGCTGCTGCTCCAAATCGGCTTCCACGCGTGCGCGGTAGGTGAGCAATCGCCAGCCATTGGCGGCGACCACGGCGATGAGCACGAGGGCCAGGGCACGGGCCAGACGAGGGCGGCGAGCGAGGTCGGAAAGCGCGACTCCCACGACGGGTAGGAGCAGCGCCCCGGCGACGTAGAGGTAGCGCGATGACTCAGCCTGCTGCGCGGTCATCCCGGCCCGCCCGATCCCCGCCACGACGAAAAACGCGGCCGAGCCGGCGGCGCACGCGCTGATCGCGGCGGCTCGGTGGCGCAGTTCTCCGCGGTGGCGCACGAGCCACACGAGTAGCGCTATGAGGGTCACAGCGCCGGCGCCGGGAAGCCCCAGCGAGATGTCCACCGTTTTCGTCAGGCCCTTCCAGACGAAGGACGGGATGTTCGCGACGTCGATGTTGCCCTGGTGGGCACCAAGTCCAAGGTGGCCGATGATGGCGAGCCAGATGACATAGATGAGCGCGGGGGGTCCGACGGTGAGAAGCGCCGCAGACCAGCCGCGTCGCAGGAGGGCGATCAGGCCTGCGACCGCCACCATCGTGATCGCGATGCCCGAGGAGAGCAATCCGGCGAGGGCCAGCCCGAAGCCGCCGAGGTCCCGGCGATTGAAGCCTCCGGCGTGGTCGACGAGCAGTACCTGGCCGAGGCCTACCAGCACCGAGGTATCGAAGGTCAACCCGAATGCGGTGAGGAGGTTCTCTCCACCCGCGCCGAAGACGACGAATGCAGCGCTCGTGGCCGTGGCGATCCACGCGTCGACCTCGGCTCGGCGCTGCAACCGCCACAGCAGGTGTGCGCTACCGAGATGGACAAGAAAGCCCACCGTGAGGTAGGGCAGGTACGAGTGAAGTCCCACCGTCGCGTACAGCAGGCGGTACACGACGATGGGCAGGGTCGACCAGTGCTCGTTGTGGGGGATGAAGAGGGCGCGGAGGTCGCCGAGCGGACGATCGGCGAGGAAGTCCCACTCGTCGCTTACGAACCACTGGTTGTGGCTGAGCGCGACCAGCGCGACGAGACCGGCTGCGAGGGTGACGAGGTGGAGGGCAAGCGCAACGCGCCCGTCCGGTTCTCGAGCGGGGGGCGAAACGTTCGGCGGCGCCTCCGCCGCAGCGGCCGGCG
Organism: Actinomycetota bacterium; assembly: GCA_030862025.1. Classification (GTDB taxonomy): domain Bacteria; phylum Actinomycetota; class Nitriliruptoria; order Nitriliruptorales; family JAHWKO01; genus JALYGD01. The sequence continues at coordinate 1,346 of JALZEO010000068.1, forward strand.
ACCCCCCCCGCCGAGGGTGGCTGTGCGCTGACGCCGCGTTCTCGTGGCCGTCGCGTAGGGTGCGCGGCTGCACCGGACCTGTTCAAGCCGGTCCTCTCTCTCAGGCCTGCTGCGGGTCGGGACAGGAGATCGCGAACAACTCGCCGGTTACGCGGCTGGGCGCCAGTCCTTGATGCGCAAGGTCCTGCGCGAAGGTGTCGCCGTAGACGAACACCTCGAGGCCGGGTGGAAGTGTCTTGCGCTCGGGCCACAGGACGACGGGGGCTGCATCCCGGCAGTAGGCGAGCACGGGAGGTGCGACGCTCTCGGCGGGATACGCATAGATCCTCCGGCGGTGCTCGAGGCCTTCACCGATGGTGTAGTAGCCGAAAAACATGTAGCGCGCGAAGTCGGGCGAGAAGATCACCGACCCATCCGGCATCGCGGTCAGCGCCTCCTCGGTGGCCTCGGCGATCCCCGTGGCGCGGCTCTGATCCACCAGCCGCAGGTTGAAGGCCGCCAGGCTGGCGGGGACGACGAGCGCGGCTGCCACGAGGACCGCCCACCGCGAGGGCAGCCGCTGGGCGATCCCCTCGAGACCGATCCCGATCCAGACTGCCATGACGAAGTAGGTCGGGAGGAAGGTGACATAGGCGTCGGGGATGGCGTACTCGAGGCCGAAGATGGTCACGAGCAGAGCCCACAGGACCAGCATGAGGTTGAAGGGCGTTCGGCCGCCTCGCACGAGGCCGTAGCCCGCAATCGCCGCGACCAGGGACCACTCCCGCCACAGGAAGCCGGCGAACAGGGGGATGCGCTCGGCCCACAGCTCGGCCAGCGAGTAGCGCCACATGAACGGCCGGAACGCCGCACCGGTGACGACGTCGACGAACGACTGGAGACCTGTGATGCGAGTCTCGAGGAACGGCGTGGACGGATCGAACGTGCGCCACACGAGGTAGCCGTACTGGGAGAACCCCAGTGCCACGAAGACGACGGCGGCGAGCACGATGCCGCTGCGCCGAAACAGCCGCAGGTCGGTGGCGGCCATGTAGGCGAGGAGCCCGGGGGCGAGCAGGTAGACGCTGAGGGCGTGGCCGAGTGAGATGCCGAACACCGCCATTGCAGCGAGCAGGTCGGCGTCGCGGCGGGTTTGTTCCCAGCGGACCAGGAAGTGGAGGCCGAGCGCCAGGAGCAGAACCGTGAGGGTGTAGACCTCCGCGACCACGGCGTGGGACCAAAAAGTGTAGGTGAGACCGAAAGCCGAAGCCGTCGCGAGTGCGAGCAGCCTGCGCGTTCCCAGACGCAGAAGGGTGCGGTCGAGCGTGGCGACGGCTGCGACCGCGAACACCGCGGACAGGAGGTTCGCGCGGTAGGCGATGGTTGCAACCGGCACGAGGTGCGTGAACAGGAAGTTGAAGAGCGTGTAAAGCGGGTAGCCGGGTACGTGCGGCACACCGAGGACGTAGCCGACGAACTCGAATTTCGCGGTGTCCCCCCCGAACCCCATCGTCGGCAGCAGGGTTCGCAGGTAGGCGATAGCCAGGGCGGCGACGAGTCCAAGCGAACCGAGCCGAGCCCGACCTTCGCCAGCCCGCCCCGGACCATCGTGCCGAGGCACCTCGTGGGTGTTCCGGATGGGTGGCTGAACCGGATGGGATCCCATAGAGACCTTGCGGCCCGACCGTACCCCTCGTCATTGCGCGCGACTGTAGGGGAGTGTCCCCGGTTGCACGGTGAGGGTTGCCGGTGGCAGGTGCTTCAGAACGGGGTGGTCGGTGACCCAGGCTCCGGAGGTGCTCAGACGCTCGCCGTCGCCGCCTGGGCGTCGAACTGCCGTGCGCGCAGCGCCCGCACGACCGTGTCGCGCTCCTCGAGTAGGGCGCGGCGAAGCGGCGCCGCCAAACCCTCCCCGTCGAGTTCACGATCGGTGCGGGCGACGAGATTCTCTTCGACGACGACCGTCGGGTACATGCGGTGGGCGAAGGCGAGGGCGACCTCGAGTTGCCGCTCCTCCCAGATCCGGGGCAGGACCTCGAAGTAGGTCGGCACGTAGGGTCGGATGAGCTCGGCCTGATCGAAGCGCATGAACCCGCCCATGATCGCCTTCATGAGGCTGTGTGACAGCTCCGGTTCACCCACAATCCGCTGCCAGGCGGCAGCTTTCGCGTCGGGATCGGGGCGAGCGGCCCGAGCTGCCTCGGCATTGCGCTCCCCCGCGTCCGTTGGGTCTCGTTCGTGCTCGGCTGCGATCATCCTGTCATCGGCAGCGCCGACCCCCGCCAGCGCTCGGACCGCCTGCCAGCGCAGCTCGGTATCGACCTCGACCCCTTCGAAGCTCACCTGGCCATCGAGCAGCCCCCGCACGCGGCTCCAGTGGTCGGAGGTCCGCGAGCTCGAGATCCAGTGGCGGGCCCAGGCAAGCTGACGGTCGCTGCCCGGCGGAGCGGATACGAGCTGGTTGTAGGCGTGGTCGGCGAGCGCCGTGACGAGAGCAGGGGCGTGAGCGGGGTCGCCGTAGAATTCGCCGGCGGTCAGCGCCCGGCCGAGCAGCGTCTGGAGCATGCCGATATCGGTCTCGACCGTCGCGTTGTTCCTGACCATTTCCGCGAAGCGTCGGGCCGGCATCACGGCATCGCGCAGCATGTCCCATGCTGCGCTCCAGCACAGGGCACGGGCCAAGGGATCCCCCAACGCGGCAAGCTGGGCGGTGACGGTTTCGAGCGAGCGTTCGTCGAGCTGAAGCTTCGCGAACGTGAGGTCCTCGTCGTTGACCAGCACAAGGTCTGCGACCGGCTCGCCGACCAGGTCCGGCACTTCGGTCAAAGGCCCGACGATGTCGAGCTCGAGCCGCCGGCGGCGCACCAGCTCGTCGGGCGAGCGCAGGTCATAGATTCCGATCACGGTGCGGTGGGAGCGCAGGGTGGGCCACTCCGGAGGCGCCCCCTGCTCGATGTCGAAGCTGCCATATCGGCCGTCCACGACCGCGTAGACGGGGCGCAGGGTGTTGAGGCCAGCGGTCTGCAACCAGGTGTTCGCCCAAGCCGAGAGGTCTCGACCCGACGTCCGCTCGAGCTCTGCCAGGAAGTCACGCAGCTCGGCATTCGCGAACTCGAAGCGGCGGAAGTAACGCCGGCAACCCGCGAAGAAGTGATCCTCCCCGACCCAGGCCACGAGCTGGCGCAGCACCGAGGCGCCCTTCGCATACGTGATGCCGTCGAAGTTCTGGTGCACGGCCTGCAGGTCGGAAGCGTCGGCGGAGATCGGATGCGTGGTCGGCAGCTGGTCCTGGCGGCGCGCCCAGGCTTTTTCCTGATCCGCGAACGTCACCCAGGCGTTGCTGAAGCGGGTGGCTCTCGCACAGGCAAGGGTCGCCATGAACGTCGCGAAGCTCTCGTTGAGCCACAGGTCATCCCACCATCGCATCGTGACGAGGTCGCCGAACCACATGTGGGCCATCTCGTGCAGCAGCGTGTTTGCGCGCCACTCACGCTCAGCCTCGGTGACGTGGCCTCGGTACAGGTAGCGCTCGGAGAAGGTCACGCAGCCCGGGTTCTCCATCGCTCCTGAACTGAACTCCGGCACGAACAGCTGGTCGTACTTGTGAAAGGGATAGGGGTAGGCGAACAAGTGCGTGAAGAAATCGAGACCTCGCTTCGTGAGGTCAACCAGCTCCTCGTGGTCGAGGTAGCGCCGCATCGATTGGCGGCAGTAGATGCCGAGATCGATCTCGCCGTGACGGTCCCTCGCGACCTGATACGGCCCGGCCACGAGCGCGAGCAGGTAGACCGACAGGGGCGGCGTCGTCTCGAAGCGCCAGAGGTCGTCGTTGTGGGCGGCGGTTGGCGTGTTCGAGACGACCATCCAGTCCTGGGGCGCTCGTACGCTCAACGTGGTCCTCGCCTTGAGGTCAGGCTGATCGAAGCACGCAAAGACTCGGTGAGCGTCGAATGGCTCGAACTGCGTGTGGACGTAGACGCGTCCGTCCGCCGGATCAGTGAACCGGTGTAGCCCAACGCCGCTGTGCTGGTACTCGCACGAGGCCACGACGCGGACTTCATTGTCCCGGGAAAGTCCCGGCAATCTGATACGGGTGCCGTCGTACAGGTCGCCGACCGATAGCTCGGTGCCGTTGACCTCGAGCCTGTCGAGCGAGCGGGCGCTGAGGTCGAGGAAGGTGTCGGTGCCGGGTCGGGTGCATGAGAAGCGGATGGTCGTCGCCGACTCGAACACGTCAGAGGGATCGCCGCTCGGTGACTCCTTTTGGGTCAGGTCCAGCATGACCTCGTAGTGGATGTCGGA
>JALZEO010000080.1 GCA_030862025.1 Actinomycetota bacterium
GGAGTAGGCGGTCCTGCCCACTCCACGATGACGTCGGCGGGACATGTCCTCGCCCTCCTCGAGGCCGTGCGCGGAGTGAGCAGCGCCCCGGCATAGCCGGGGCGCCGCGGGCCGTAGAGCGGTCACTCCACGACGATGGTGGCGAACATGTCCTCGCCCTCCTCGAAGCCGTCCGCAGGGTTGGCGTGCGGCCTGCAGTAGGCGATGAGGGTGCCGCTCACGGTCGGCGTGAACTCGATGAGCTGTTCACTGCCCGGGAGGACTGTTTCGTCCACCACTCCGTCGATGGTGAAGGTGTGCCAGGACGTGTCGCTGTTGTGGACCACCAGTTTGACCCGCTCACCGGCCTGCGCCTGCAGCAGGGTGGGCGAGAACTGGAAGTCGCGGAAGCTGAGCGGTGGATCCGGCCTGCTCGGCCCCGGCGACCGTGGTCCGTGTCGTCAAGGCCAGCACACCGGAGATGACGGTGAGGACCGCCAGTATCACCACGATCGCCCCTGCGATGCGGCGCTCGCCTGCGCTGGCGCTCGGCCGCTGGTCCTTGCGCTTCACGGCGGCGGCGACGCCACCAGCGGCGGCGGTCGGTGTTCCGACGAGGAACATCAAGCTGGGGATGAAGTCGAAGAACGCGCTGGGGTAGCGCAGTGACGGGATGATGAACGGGGCGTTCATCGCCAGCAATGCCAGCGCGACAAGGGCGGCGACGACCTTCGCCCACGTGCCGAACCGCCACGCCAGGGCCGCGGCGACCAGGACGACGAGCATGAACGGGCCGATGAACCCGATCGCGCTGAAGCGACTGCCGATCAGGACGATGAACAGGCCCACTGCCACGGCGAGCAGGCCAAACACGGCGATGCGCGTGTACAGGGGCCGGTGGTCGGAGGTGCGAATGCCGTCGGCTGTAGCGGTCGCGGTCACGTCGGTTGCTCCTCGTGAGATGACACCGGTGACGCTACGCACGCTCGTGGCTCAAGACAGGAGAGCAGGCCACTGGTTTGCGGTGGTGCTGCCCCCCAGCCAACAGGGGGGAAAATCACCGCAGGTGCTCGCCACCAGCCGCGTAGCGCTTGCGGCGGAACACGTCGGTGCGGGCAGAGATGACGCGGTCGAGAATGAGATGTCCGTCCAGATGGTCGAGTTCGTGCTGGAAGGCACGTGCTTCGAAGTCCTCCGTCTCGACCACGCGCAGCAGTCCTTCGGGCGTGGTGCCTCGGACGACGATCGCGGTGGCGCGACGAACGTCGCAGGTGTAATCGGGGACGGAGAGGCATCCCTCCCGTTCGCTCCGCGAGCCTTCTGCGAGGAGGACCTCGGGGTCGAACAGCACCACCAGGCCGTGGTTGGGATGAGGGCGACGCATGAGCGAGAGGTCCAACGCAAACGCACGCAGCGCAACGCCAACCTGAGGCGCGGCGAGCCCGACGCACCCGGGGGAGGCGCGCATCGTGTCGACGAGGTCGTCTGCGAGTGCCCGCTCAGACGCTCCGATCACGCCGACCGGAGCGGCGGTCTCCTTGAGGATGGGCGCCGGGTAGGTGATGACTGGGCGGATCATGCGTCGACCAGTTGCTCGAGTCGTTGCGGGAGGTCGCGACGCACGTTCAGTACGTCTCGGCCGCGAGCGGTCGCAGGGTGTAGTCGACGTGCACGGCGTCGGCCACTTGCGCCAGCGCCTGCTCGACGGTGGCCTCGTCGAGATGCTGTGGCAGTGCAAGCTCCAACACCATCGCATAGACCGGTGCGTCTTCGGGCGGCAGCACCCGGGTGTTGAGGTCGGTGATGTTCACGTCGAGGTCGGCCAGCGCCTGGCTGACGCCGGCCATGATGCCCGGCCGGTCGGCGCCGTACACGGACAGGACGTGGGTTGGCGCGGCGACGCGGTGCCGCTCCTCGACGGCGGTGACCATGACCACGAGCCCCAGATCGCGGGCCACGGGTTCGATTGCGGCGCGCAACGTGTCGGCCGAATCGTCGGTCGCCACCACCAGCATCATGGCGAACTGGCCCCCGAGGATGGTCATCGCCGAGTCCTCGACATTGGCGCCGCGCTCCGCCAGCAAGCCGGCGACCGCCGCCACGATTCCGGGTCTATCCACGCCGATCGCACTCAGGGCCAGCTCCCCCACGATGCCTCCTCCCGCCCCCTGGGCAGAGTAGATGCACTCCGATGGTGCTGGTGAAGCTGCCGGAAATCGGGACGTAGCACCGGTCGAGGTCAACGCTCGAGTCCGGCTTGAGACGCTGCGACGTGTGCCCGGTACGGACCAGCGGCTGCGCTACCC
>JALZEO010000143.1 GCA_030862025.1 Actinomycetota bacterium
ATCTACGAGAGCTCATCGACCCTCGACGGGCTCGGCTACGTCGTGCTCGACGAGGTGCACTACCTCGCCGACCGCGCGCGCGGGGCGGTCTGGGAGGAGGTCATCATCCAGCTCCCGGCGTCGGTGCAACTGGCCGCCCTGTCGGCCACCGTGAGCAACGCCGAGGAGTTCGGCGAGTGGCTCGCGCAGGTGCGTCAGGACGGCTGCGACGTCATCATCGAGGAGCGCCGGCCGGTGCCGCTCCGCCACTACTACTACGTGGGCGACACCGTCTTTCCGATGTTCGTCTCGACGCGCAAGGGCAAGAGCGGCAGAGAGCACCGCGAACGGGCTGCCCAGGCGCTCGCCGGGATCCCGAATCCGAAGGTGCTCATGCTCGAGCGGCAGGCGGGTCAACGCAATCGGCTGACCCGTGGGGGACGCCGGCTCGAATCGAGCGTCCGACTGCGCTATCCGCCACGGCCGGTTGTCGTCAACGAGCTTGCCGGACGCGGCTGGCTGCCCGCGATCGTCTTCGTCTTCAGTCGCAACGGTTGCGAGGCAGCGGTCGACCAGCTCGTCCTCGCTGGGGTCCGCCTCACGAATCGCCGTGAGCGGGAGCGCATCCGCGCCATGGTTGAGGAGTCCGTGGCAGGCATCGCCGAGGCGGACCTGCGGGTGCTCGGCTATGCGCGTTTCCTCGACGTGCTTGAGCATGGGATCGCCCCCCACCACGCGGGTCTCGTGCCGGCGTTCAAGGAGACGGTCGAGAGGGCCTTCCAGGCCGGCCTGCTGAAGGTCGTGGTCGCCACCGAGACCCTTGCCTTGGGGATCAACATGCCCGCTAAGAGCGTCGTCATCGAGCGGCTCGAGAAGTGGGACGGGGAGCGACATGTCCTGCTCACTCCCGGCGAGTACACACAGCTCACAGGCCGAGCCGGCCGCCGCGGCATCGACCCCGTCGGCCACGCGACCGTGCTCTACCAGCGCGATATCGACTTCCGCTCGGTCGCGGGCCTGGTCGGCACCAGGACCTATCCGCTCACCTCGTCGTTCGCACCCTCGTACAACATGGTGGTGAACCTGCTGCGCCGACACGACCTCGTCCGTGCCGAGCTCCTGCTGACCCACTCGTTCGCGCAGTTCCAGGCTGACCGCTCGGTCGCGGGCACTACCCGGCGCCTTGTCGAGCTCGAGGAGGGCCTATCCGGGTACGCGCGTCACCTGCACTGCGACCGCGGCGACTGGAGCGTGTACTGGAGACTGCGACGCCAGCTCGCGGACCTCGAGCGGCGGGAGCGGCGGGAGGTGCGGGCCGACCACGAGGCCGCGATCCGGGATTGCCTCACGCGGCTCGTTCCGGGCGAGGTCGTGTGGTGGCAGAATGCGCCACGACGAGGTCTCGGGACGGTGGTCAGCATTTCGATCACGGAGCGGGGGACCCCGCTCGCACGGGTCATCACCGAAGACCGGCGGCTCACGCGCCTCGGTCCGCGCGACCTCGACGAACCACCGATCCGGGTCGGTGTGATCGAGCTTCCGGCCCACAGGACGCCGCGTCAGCCCGCGTACCGGGCGGAGGTGGCCGCGAAACTGCGGGACATTCCTCAGCCTCCCCTGCTGGGAGACCGGCCGTCCGCGCCGGTAGAGGAGTCGGAGGCGGTGCGTTCCCTGCGGGCCCGGGTCGACGCCCATCCGTCGCACGCTTGTCCCGAGCGGGATGAGCACGAGCGCTGGCAGTCTCGCTACGACGAGCTCGCCGAGGAGGCCGAGCGCCTGCAGGGCCAGGTCTCGCGGCGCACTGGCTCCCTCGTCCGCCAGCTCCACCGACTCATCGAGGTGCTGCAGGAGCTCCGCTACCTCGACGACACGCCAGCGCCCACCCGCGAGGGATTACTGCTGGCCGGCATTTATGCCGACGTCGATCTCGTCGTCGCCGAATGCTTGCGGCACGGGGTGTTCGAGGGTCTTGATGCGGCTGAGCTCGCCGGGCTCTGTGCGTTGTGCGTGTATGAACCACGCAGCGAGGGAGCGGTGGTCCCAAACCAGATGCCCACCGGGCCGCCTGATCAAGCGGTCCGGGCCGCCCTCGACGTCGCCGAGTCGGTGAGGGTGCGGGAAGAGACAGCCGGTCTGAGAACCCTGCGCCCGCTCGACCCGGGGTTCGTGGCCGCCGCCTGGCGCTGGGCTGAGGGGGCCGATCTCGACACCTCCATGGGCACGCTCGAGCTGACGGGCGGCGACTTCGTGCGCACCATGAAACAGGTGGCCGACCTAGCGGGTCAGATTCGTGACACCGCCCCGCGCCGAATCGCCGCCGCCGCCCGCCAGGCGGTCGACATGCTGCGGCGCGGGGTCGTGGAGGCATGAGCCGGCGGCAACGCAGTCAGGGGAGGAGCGAGCATGGCCAAGTATCTGTGGGAAGCGACCTATACCGCTGATGGCATCAAGGGTCTGCGTCAGGAAGGTGGAACCCGGCGTCAGCGGGCCGTGGAGGAGGTGATCGAAACGCTCGGCGGCACCGTCGAGGCCTTCTACTTCGCGTTCGGCGACAACGACACCTACACCATCGTCGATTTGCCCGACAACGTGTCGGCCTCGGCCGCGAGCCTCGCGATCATCGCGGCGGGGGCGGTGCGTGTCAGGACGACGGTCCTGCTCACTCCCGCAGAGATCGATGAGGCCGTCGAGAGATCTGTCGAGTACCGCGCACCCGCGTCGTGAGCAGCACCGGCTTACAGCCCCGGGTCCCTGCGTGACCAGCCCCTACGGCTCGTTGCTGCTCATCGCCAACCCCGCAGCCGGCCGAGGTCGCGAACCGGTCCTGCCCCGGCTGAGAACAGCCCTCGAAGCGCGTGGGCTTGACCACGTGGCTGTTACGACGAAGGGGCCCGGCCATGCAGCCGTGCTCGCGCGCGAGGCGGTCGAGGAGCGCGGAACCCGTTTCGTCGTCGCGGTAGGGGGCGACGGCACCGTCCATGAGATCGTCAATGGCATCGTCGATCCGGAGGGGGGGACGAGGAGGCGGGACGTCGTACTGGGGGTCGTTCCGGCGGGCTCCGGCTGCGATTTCGCCCGCACGTTTGGCCTCGACCGCTCACCTGAACGGCTGGCCCGGCACCTCGATGGCGCCGAGCTCTACCCCATCGATGTCGGCCGGGTGCGCCTCAACGGTCGCGACCGCAAGCCTGTAACGGTGCTCTTTGCGAATGTCGCCGAGGCTGGTTACGGGGGGGTCGTCGTGGAACGGGCCAACCGCCTGCCGCGCCTTCTCGGTGCCAGCCGCTACCTCTTCGGGGTCTTTGCGGCAATTCGTCACTTCGGCGTGCGACCCGCCAGGGTGGTGTTGGATCACACCGAGGTGAGCGGCACGCTCAGCAACCTCGTCGTGGCCAACGGCCAGTTCTTCGGCGGTGGCATGAAGGGCGCCCCGCGCGCGGTGCCTGACGACGGACGGTTCAATGTCCAGTTGTGGCGGGGGAGCCCGAAGGACGTCTTCCTCCTGACCCCCCGCATCCGGAAGGGGGAGCACGTGCCCCACCGGGAAATCCAGGAGTACCAGTCGTCGCGTGTCGAGGTTCACACCGCTGAGCCACTGCTCGTCGAGGCCGACGGGGAGGTGCTCGGTACGACGAGCGCGGTCTTCGACCTGCTACCGAAGGCGTTGAACCTGAAGATCTGAGGCGCCCCAGGGACAGGCGGTTTACTCGCGCCCGCCAGCTTCACGCGCGAGTTCGAGGATGAGACGATTGACGTCATCATGTGCTTCCAGCGGCGTCATATGTCCCACGCCCGGGATCTCGACCAGTCGAACCTGTGGGTTCAGCTGTGCCATGCGTCGGGCGTCACGCACCGGAGTCAACCAATCCTCGCTACCCACGACGATGACGCTGGGAACGTCGATGCGTGCCAGGGTCTCGTCCTCGTTCATTGCGAGGATTACGGGTAGGAGCTTCGCGATCGTGGCAATTTCGCTCTCGAGCACCAGGCGCTCGGTCAACTCGACGTATCGGGGGTCGGTCCTCCGCACGAGCCCGAGTCCGCGGGTGAGCGCAAACGACAGGTCGCTCGGTCCCCGGCACACCCCGGCCAGTCGCTGACCGCCCTGTGCGAGGCCGTGGTTCACCGCGGCTTGTAACGGGACCAGCATCCGGAGACCGACTCCGAGGGCGACACTCTGGTCACTTCGCGCTGTCGTGGACAGCAGGAGCAAAGCCCCGACCCGTCGCGCGAACAGGGCACGGTGGCATCGAGCGAACGCGAGCGCGGTCATCCCACCCAGGGAGTGACCGACCAGGACAAGCCGTCCCCGGGCCTCGTCGGTTGACTGCTCGATTACGGCCGCGAGCGCGTCCGCGAGCAGGTCGAGGGAGTACTCGCCGCTGGAGGGAGTCGAGGATCGTCCGTGGCCCGGCTGGTCGTAGGTCACGAGACGAAGCCGGTCCCTGAGGCCGACCACCTGTTCGTGCCAGGCTCGACCGGTCTGGGCGAACGCGTGTACGAGGACGACCTCCGCTGCGGGCCCTTCACGGCTTGCGAGCGCGCCTGGATGCTCCCGGAGTGGCACATCCTGGTCCCCCGTCACCGAGGTCCCGTAAGTCTCGACGTGGAGGCGAGCGCCGTCCGGACCGAGGAGGGTTGTGACGTCGCCTGTGACGTCGCCGAGGGGCGGACCGTAGGGGCCCCGGTCGTGCCGGCGCCGCATCAGCAGCCTTTCAGCGACCAGCCCGGTGACCGTCCCCGCCGTCGCGGCGGCGAAGGACAGCCCGACCCGGCGCCAGTCCGGCACCGGCTAGGTCCCACCGTCGCGTGCTCCGACCCGCCGCCATGAGGCGTCGAGCGGAACGATGCCGCGTTCCCGTGCGACGTTGTCGAAGTAGGTATCGAGCTGATGGCCGCGCTCGGCGGGCGACCAGCCGAGCTCTTCGGCCAGCACCTGAGCGGCCCACGTGGCCGCCCTGCCCCCGGCCTGCGGGTCTCGCAACGACACCCTCAGCCGCCGCTGGAGGACGTCGTCCAGGGTGCGGGCCATCTCGTAGCGGGCGGCCCAGCGCACCTCACCCTGGAGGTACGGCAGCTCAGGCGTGAGCCGGTCAGTTTCGCCATGTTCGGCGCAGAAGGCCACCACGGCAGCCGCTTGTGATCCGTGCCGGTGGAGGAGGGAGCCGGCCAGTTGAGGATCGAGTCCCAGCAACCGTGCCATCTCCTGGAGAGCGGCGAGAGCATCTTCTATGCGCCCGCGTACTCCAATCGGTAGTCGGTGGGTGACACATGGGTTCTTCGCGCCCTCCGCCGCGACGATGCGGTCGACCAACTCCTCGGCCATCCTGCGGTAAGTGGTGAGCTTGCCCCCGGTGATCGTCACCAGCCCCTTGGGCTCTTCGAAGATGGCGTGCCGCCGCGACAGGTCGCTCGGAGCGGAGGAGTCGCCACGACCGCGAAGCAGGGGCCGCAGCCCCGCCCAGGCGGCGATCACATCCGCGAGGGTGAGGCTCGTGCCGAACGACGTGTTGACCGCATGCAAGAGGTAGTCGGCGTCGGGTGCCGTCACCGACGGCTCCTCGAGATCGCCCTCGTAGTGGTCGTCGGTCGTGCCGACGATCACCTGCTGGCCCCAGGGGATGACGAACACGAAGCGGCCATCGTTAGCCCCGGAGGAGATGAAAGCTCCGTCCCGCAGCCGCAGGTCCCGATCCCGGACCGTCAGGTGCACCCCCTTCGAGGGCGTCAGAAGGGATGACGTGTCCTCCGGCCCGAGTGCCCGGACACGGTCGGCCCAGACCCCGGTTGCGTTCACGACCCAGCGGGCAGCGAGGTCGAACGAAGCACCGCCAAGCCGGTCGCGCACGCTGCAGCCCACGACGGCGTTGCGGAAGCGCAGGAAGTCGACGACCTCCGCGTGGGTGACGATGAGGGCTTGGGATGCCCGTGCTGCCTGCGCCACCGCGAGCGTCAGCCGGGCGTCGTCTGTCTGGCAGTCGTAGTAGCGGTACCCACCACCCTCGCAGCCCTCTGCGAGGCCAGGCAGCGCCTCGAGCAGAGCCTCGGCGTCGAGCCGCTGATGACTGCGCAGGTTGCGGCCTGCCGCCATGCCGTCGTAGAGGGTCAGGCCCGCCTTGACCGCCACCCGTCTCCAACCGTCGCCGGTGGGGATCGCGAACCCGAGGGGACGGACGAGGTGGGGGGCCAGGTGGCGCAACAGGTTGCGTTCTCGTACGGCTTCGTACACGAGGCCGAACTCGCGCTGCTCGAGGTAGCGGAGCCCTCCATGGATGAGCTTCGACGACTTGGACGAGGTTCCCGAGGCGAGGTCGTCACGTTCCACGAGGGCGACCGTGAGGCCGCGCGCCGCGGCGTCGAGCGCGATCCCGACCCCGGTGATGCCTCCACCCACGACGAGCACGTCAAGGACCCGGTCGGCCGCACGGTCGAGGGCATCCTCCCGGTCGATCAGTCCGCGTTCCGGCGGGGAGGGCAACGACGGGACCGGCGGGCGACCTGAACGACGTGGCAGCGGCGTCACATGCACCTTTCGAGCACCTAGGTGCAGCGTAGAGGGCAGAGCCGCACACGCTTCGCTTCAGGACCACTGTTGGGGCGCCATCGCCGATGAGCTCCACCCGCCTTCGTCGCTGTCTTTGCGAAGCCACGCCAGGGACTCCGGGCTCCCGCCTTTAGGATGGGGGGCAGCAGGTGAAGGAGCGACGGTGGCAGCCTTCGAGGCGCGACTCCAGCGGGCACGCGAGGTGCTCCGCGGGCGACAGGTGGATGCTCTCCTGGCCGGACCGTCGGCAGATCTGTTCTGGCTCGTGGGCTACCGGGCGCTACCGCTCGAGCGGCTGACCCTGCTGGTCCTTCCCGCGTTCGGGCCGGCAGTACTCGTCGTTCCCGAACTCGAAGCACCCCGCGCCCGAGCCAGCGGCGCCGGCGACCTGGTCGAGATCGTGACCTGGAAGGAGCACGAGGATCCATTCGGGCGCGTAACCCAGGCGCTCGACGACTCCGGTTGTCCCGCCGACCTCCACCTGGCCGTGCAGGACCGGCTCTGGAGCGTCTTCCTGCTGCGTCTCCAGGCGGTGATGCCTTCTGCCCGCTGGACGTCGGGCGGGGACATCTCTCGCGACCTGAGGATCTGCAAGAGCCCCGACGAGGTCGAGATGCTGCGTGCGGCAGCGGCCGCCATCGACCGTGTCCACAGCCGCGTCCCGGACTTTCTGCGTCCCGGCCGCACCGAGACGGCCATCGCCCGCGACATCGCCGACGCCATCATGGAGGAGCACGAGCAGGTGAACTTCACGATCGTCGCCTCCGGCCCGAATGGCGCCAGCCCTCACCACGAGACGGGTGATCGTGTCCTCGAGCCTGGCGACGCTGTCGTGGTCGACATAGGTGGCACACGTGGCGACTACTGCTCGGATATGACCCGCAACTACGCGCTCGGTGCGGTGCCTGCCAGCTTTCGTGAGCTCCACGAGGTGCTCGAGAAGGCCCAGCAGGCGGGGGTCGAGGCCGTTCGGCCTGGTGTGTCCGCCGAGACGATCGATGCCAGCTGCCGCAACCTGATTGCGGATGCCGGCTACGGTGACCGGTTCATACACCGTACCGGCCACGGGATCGGCATCGAGGAGCACGAGGAGCCCTATCTCGTGGCCGGTAACCGGGAATCCTTGCGGCCGGGAATGGTCTTTTCGGTCGAGCCAGGTATCTATATCCCTGGACGCTACGGGGCTCGCATCGAGGACATCGTCGTCGTCACCGAGGAAGGCGTCGAACGCCTCAATCACCTTCCGCGTGCGATCCGCGAGGTGCCAGTCTGATGGCTGGAAGTCTGGGCGGGGACCGGACGGGGAGCATGCGGGGGGAGCAGGTGCGAGCGCGACGCGCCCGGATCGAAGAGATCCGCGAGCTCGCTCGGGAGTACGAGCACGAGTCGGCGAGCCTGAGCAGCGACAAGCACCCCTCGTCAGCGCCGATACCCGAGGGCGGAATCTTCTGGGTCGCCGAAGGCGCCTCTGGCGACAGCACGCTCGGCTACGCCGCCGGGAGTCTCCGCCCGGAGGGTTTGACGGTCGGACCGGTTTACGTCCGCCCGCGGGAGCGTCGCCGTGGCGTCGGGCAGGCGCTGCTCCAAGCCATCCAGCGCTGGGCTCGCGAGACGGGTATCCCGGTCGTCGAGGTGTCGGTCCCAGCCAACGACGAGGTCGGCCTTTCCTTGCTCAAATCTGCGGGCTACGTGCCCCGGCGCATTCTCTTCTCACTGGCCGGACCTCGGATGGGAGAACGGGACAAGTCTCCGGAGACGAGCGACGGGAACCTCTCCCATGAACTCGAGTGGTGAGCGCAAGACCCGGCGCGCGTGGCGGATCGCCGGGTGGGGGACCCTCGTCGCCGGAGGTGGGCTCGCCACCATGGCGGCTGCCACCGGCCACGGGGGCCGCACAGGTCTGCGGTTCTTCCTGCTGGGAGCGCTCTTCGCTTGCGCTCTCGGCGCGTTCTACGCCGTGGGCAGCGGTGCCTTGGACGCGTTGCGCGATCGCCAGGTCGGCCGGGGGCGTGTCGTCGCCGCAGTGGTGTTAGGGGCTCTTGCCATCCTGCTCCCGGCCATGGTTATCGGCTTCCCGGACTGAGGCCGGCGTCTTCGCCGGCTTCAAGACCCGGCGCTGCTGATCCGTGCTCTCGGACCGCGTTCAGAGAGCGTCGTGACGAGCCGTTCCCATACGCCGAGGGCCTCGTCGTCACCGTGGGCTTCGAGATCGTCCCAGCTGCCACCCCGCCGGAAGGCGGCCCGCCACACGAGTTCCCCATCACCTCGGATGGTCGCGCGGGCGGATTCAGAGGAGCCATGCTCGACGCGGTGGTCCGGAGGCGTGCTGGGCTGCCAGCCGAGCAACGCCTGCCACACTGCGAGATCGTCACGATGTATCGAATCTGGCTCGTCGAAACGCAGTGTCCAGGTGCCGGCGCCGGGCGCCGCCGTGACGAGCTCGAAGGTCATCGGGCGGGGAACGACCTGCCCGCCTGCCTTAGCGAGCGCGTCGAGAACGAACTCCACGACGAGGCGGACGGTGCTGTCGTGACGGTCCAGCCCCTGTTCAAGGGCCGCGAGCACGTCCTGGCGGTGGATGTAGTGGTGGCCAAGCCAGCGGCGTGAGGCCTCCGCGAGCGTCTCGGCACCGCCGAGCGGGGTGATGGAAGGCCATGCCCACTCTTCCTGTCGCACTTGTCGCAGTAAGCGGCGGAGACGCTCCATTGCCCCGCGGTAGCGGTCGCGGGCCTGCATCGGGTTATCGGGTGCCTGTTCGAGCTCAGGTTTGAGCTCTGGCTCCTCAAAGGCGTGGAAGAGAGGTTGGCCAGCCTCGAGATCGCGTCGCTCCCATGCGCGGGCGACCCGTTCGGCCTCTTCTGTGAGGTGCTCGACGACCTCGGCCACCGTCGAGCCACCCGCACTTGTCGTGCGACTCCAGCTATCGTGGCCTGCCCGCCGCAGGACCGCCAAGAGTTCCGCGGCTTCGCGTCCCAGAAGGTGTTCGACTTCGGGACCAAGGACATCGGGGGCGACCGGGCGCGTCGGCATGACACAACGCTACTCACTCGAGTATCTCGACGCGCTACCGCCCTTCGGGCTGCTCGGAGATCGGCTACTGCCTACCCACACCTGCTCAGCTCCCGGTCGGATCCTCGTAGTGCCGAACCTGGACCACCGCGGGTCGGTAGTGAGCCATAGCGCGTGCTCCGAGCGCCCGAGCGTAGGCCCAGTCCACGCCAAACCCGATTGGCGCCCCGATGAGTGGCAGGATCGGAGCGAGTGCCGTGACCGGGCCCCGTTGGACTAGGGGGAGTCCCCGCGCGAGCAGAGGATCGAACCGACGGAGGGTCGCGGCCGCGAGCGAGCGCTCGAGGGCACGCCACGCCAGCGCCCGTGAGGCCTCGAGCCCCATGTGCTTTACGACCTCCTTTGCTGCGTCACCCGCCATGATGAGCAGCACATCGGTCTCGAGGTCCCTCGTCTCGGGGGTGTGCCCGTAGACGTGAGCAATCTCGAGGATCATCCGGATCTGCAGGGCCAGGGCCGAGACGACGTTGGCGGGCAGGGTGGACCCGATCCTCGAAGCGTCCGCAAGTCCGGTGATGGCGCCGACAGCACCGCAGCGCAGCGCGTAGCGATGCACGATCTGTTCGGCACGTTCGTCCGCCGTCAGGGGCGGCTGGGCGTGCTGAGCGAGGGGTAGGAGGTTGGCTCGCGGCGACTCGCGACGGACGATGCGTCGCACGAGCCGTTCCCAAGCGGTCGCACGAGCGTGGGTCTCGGTCTGCCCTCGCTGCTGCCAGGCCATGCACGTCTCCTCGTCACGGGCGGCGTCTGGGGGTCAAGACTTGCTGATCCTCGCACCGGTCATGGCACCTCGCAGCCTGCCGGGCCGTCCGAGTGCAGACGCGCGGCCGCCTGCGGCGCGGAGTGGGTGGGTGATCTGTCAGAGGAGGAGCATGCGCCCGAAGACGCCGCTGCTAGCCTCGCTCGCGAAGGGGACAGCACGGGAAACGAGGACGGGGGGCTGCCTTGACCACCGAGGGCACCCATCTCGGCGTGCACCGATCCATTGACCCCACCGGAGTCCTGCCTCAGGCGGCGTGGCGACTCGACAACCGCCCACAGCTGTGGCCGAGCGAAGCTCGGATCGATGTCGAGCTACTCGCTCTCGACCCCGTCGTGTTGCGGCGCCTGCGTGAGCCGGCGACACGCGACCCGGCCCGCCCGCACGCGTTCATCCTCGAGACGGTTGCCGAGCGCAGCAAGCTCCAAGACCCCGCCACGGGCGCTGGGGGTTCGCTGCTCGGGAGGATTTCCGAGATCGGACCCGACCACCCCCGTGACCTGCGACCCGGCACCAGGGTGGCACTGCCCGGGGCGCTCGGGCTCACCCCCCTGTGGCTCCTTGACGTTTCTGGGTGGGATGGCGTGTCCGCGCTCCTGCCCGCCCGAGGCCATGCCATCGTCTTCGCGAGGAGCCCGTTCGCGCGTGTCCCCGAGCACATCGATGCTCGGCTCGCGCTGACCGTCCTCGGGGTCTCCGCCATCCCGGCGGTCGTGCGTCGGTTCCTGCACCAGGGCGACCGGGTGGCCATCCTCGGGGGGGCAGGGGCCGCCGGGGCGATGGCGTCGGTTGCCGCACGGAAGAGAGGAGCGGCCGACGTCGTCTCGGTGGTGGGAACTTGGCGGGAGGCCTGCCTCGTCGAGAGCCTCGGCGCGGCGACCCCCGCGGTGGCTGACCTGCGGGACCCCCTCGCCACCGCCACCGCGGTGCGTGACGGGCTGGGAGGATTCGCCGACCTCGCCGTCGTATGCGCCGATGTCCCTGAAGTCGAGGGCGGCGCGCTGCTCGCTACCCGTCCCTGCGGGACGGCGGTGTTCGCTGGGTCGCGAGTTACGCTGGCCGGGCTCGCGAACCTCTCACGCTCGCTGGGCGCTGAGGTCGAACTCGTCGTGGCCAGTGGTCCGGCCGCCGGCGCCGCCGAGGACGCCTTCGAGTTGCTCCGCATGTGTCCGGCCCTAGCTCCGTTCCTCACTGGGGAGGCCAGCCTGGCTTCGGGCGGCGGGCGGGCGGGTCGGCTTCGGTGAACGTCGGACACGCCCGCGTGCAGTCCCCGCCCGAGCGGGAGGTGGGGCCACGAGGAACTCTCATCGTCGCCGACCGGGTGGTCACGTTGGGCTACGCCCGCTCTGAAGCCCGGGCCGTGCTCGTCCGTGGCTCCCGAGTCGCGTGGGTCGGCGACGACCTCGACGCCGCCCCGGCCTACGCCGCGCGGCTCGAGCTCCCAGGTTGCACGATCGGCCCCGCCTTCGTGGACGCCCACGTCCACCTCACTCCGACGGGTATCACCCTCACCGGGATGGACCTCACTCAGGTCCGCAGCGGTGCGGAGCTACTGGAGACGGTGCGGTCCTACGCGGCGCTGGAGCCTGGACGCGTGTTGTGGGGCCATGGCTACGACGACCATGACTACCCCGACCAGCTCCCGACTGCCGACGAGCTGGCCGAGGCTGCCCCTCGGGGGACGGTCTACCTCACCCGCCGGGACGGCCATTCCTGCCTCGTCGACCGACGCACGCTCATGTCCGCACCGCTCGCTCGCGCCAACGGAGTCGAGCGGAACGCGGAGGGCCGGCCTACGGGAGTCTTGAAGCGAGAGGCGCTCCACATTGCTCGCGGCTGGACCATGGGTGCCATGAGCGAGGCGACGCTGTCCGAGGCTCGAGACCGTGCTGCCCGACACGCGGTGACGCTCGGAATCGGCTCGGTGCATGAGATGGGCGGGCCCGACATCATGGGTGCGAGCGACTTCGACGCTTGGTTGAGTGGCCATTGGCCGGTTGAGGTGGTCTGTTACTGGGGAGCCGCCGATCTCGGGTTCGCAGCCCATCGCGGTCTGCGTCAGGCCGGTGGCGACCTCTTCCTCGACGGGTCACTGGGCTCCCACACTGCCGCGCTCTGTCAGCCCTACGCAGACGAGGACGAACTCGGACACCTCGAGTTCGACGACGAGGATCTGATCGACTTCTTCCGCGAGGCGACCCTCAGTGCCGTCCAGGTTGGCGTTCACGCCATCGGGGACGCTGCCATCCGCCAGGCGGTGCGTTGCTGGCGGGCCGTGGCCGATGGGCTGCCCGACTACCTCCAGGGGGAGTTGCGCCGCCTCCGCCATCGCATCGAGCACCTCGAGCTTGTTCCGCCCGACCTCCTCGACGAGATCGCCGAGCTTGGTCTCGTCGCGAGCGTGCAGCCTGCTTTCCAGACCGTCTGGGGTGGACACCGCGGCATGTACGAGACACGCCTCGGTCCCCATCGGGCAGCGTGGATGAACCCCTATCGAGCGCTGTCGGACCGCGGCGTCACCTTGGCCTTCGGCTCCGACTCCAATGTGACACCCATGGACCCGTGGGGAGCGGTCTACTCAGCCGAGCATCGGCGTCGCAGGGAACATCGTCTGTCACGTGAGGAGGCCGTCAGCGCCGGCTGTCTCGGCGGACGACATGCTGCCCGTCAGGAGCGCTACGCGGGTACCGTCCGGGCTGGGATGCGCGCAGACCTGGCCGCCTGGGAAGGCGATCCCTTCCACGCACAGGACCCACGCGGAGCGCGCTGTGTCCTCACCATCGTCCGCGGACACGTGTCGCACGGGGAGGCGCCCCTGCCGGGCTGGGACGAGGAGACCTCGCAGCCGGCGGCCCGAACGCTCTCGTAGGCGACTGCCAGGTGGCGGGTCATCCTCGCGATGCCTCCCCAGCTTGGCTCCGTTCGCAAGCCGCACGTCATGCGCGCTCCACCGTCGCCGATGGGGTGGGCCGAGCCGGGCCGCTGACCTGCGGGTACGGCATGTGCGCAAGGGACGAGCGACGGGCGGGCTACGAGACGTAGGGCACTCCCGAGCGAATACCCCGGACCACTCTTGACGTGCTCGCCGTCGTCCGTTCATTCTGCACGCATGTCCTCCAGAAGGCTCCGGGGCGCACGCGGGAGACGAGGAGCCAGTCGCGGAATGCCGGCCGTCGTTGAGGCGTCCGCGCAGGTAGATCGTGCACGGACCAGCCCTCATCTCGCAGCGGCGCCGAAGGGGCGGGTGACCTCTATGCAGGGTGCCCAGGGGAGGCATGAGAGGGGACGGGCGCACTTAGTAGACAACGTCCGCTGATCGCGTGAGGTGGACGGCACCAACGGTGCGTGGTCGTCCCAGCGTCGGAGGCCCCGGGGATACCCCCGGGGCGTCCTCATCATGTACGCCCGGTATGGGCGGCTGTTTCGGGGTGGAAGTCCCCGAGTTGGGAGGTGATGCCCGGCTGAGCTGGAGGCAACTGCGGCATCGCGAGGTGTGGTGGGGAGGAAGCCCGAGGCGAGACCCCGGACCTGACGAACAGGAACCGCATAGGAGGCACGCCGACCTGGGTGAGCCAGCATGCGATGGTGAGCCTGTCATCGCCTACGGGTGTGGCGTGTAGATGCGGCAGGGCTCGGGGGACAGCAGTCGTTCTTATCCGGGGAGCCTCTGGTGGTGTCGGCGATGAGGTCGACAGCTGCGACGGGGACGTCGTGGTGCGCTGGGAGGCGTCAGCAGAGGCCGTAGTACCAGCGGGGTTCTCGACGCACCGGGTGGTGTGGGCTGGGAAGGGCTGAACGTCATGCCGAGAGGGTGGGTGTGGTGGCTGGTGGTGGTCGCGGTGAGCGCAGCCAACCCGCGTCGGTGGGGCTGTCGGCGTCTGAGACGGTGAGTCCGTCGGAGATGCCGGCTGTGGGTAGCGACCGTGTGGCGCTGCCCGAGTCGTCGTCTCAGTCTGTCCGGGTGGATGGCCTGTGGGAGCAGGGTTCTCGAAGGCCTACCTGACCCGGGCGTTGCTGCGCGTGGAGTGCAACGGCGGCGCGGCTGGTGTCGATGGGATGACTACGGTGCAGTTACGAGCGTGGTTGACCGGGCACTGGGTCGAGGTCCGCGAAGCGCTTGATGTGGGACGCTACAAGCCCTCACCTGTCCGGCGGGTCGAGATCCCCAGGTCCGATGGTGGTGTGCGGCT
>JALZEO010000342.1 GCA_030862025.1 Actinomycetota bacterium
GATCCTGCCACCTCCGGCGTCATCGAGTTCTAGGGTGGTCCGTGACCTGAAGTGAAGCCCAAACGCTGATCGCAACTACGAGATCATGTCAATTTCGCGTTCGCGTGACGACCGTATTTGGACGTCAAGACGGCGAGTGAAGGATCGTCCATCGTCACGCCGATGCTATAACCGCTCCGCAGCCACCAGAGTCCATCCTCCAGCAGTGAACTGATACCTGCCGGGCGATCCACGACACCCGCAGCCGGGCAGCGGGCTCCGAGGGGATCGACGATCAGGCCGTTTCCTGAGCGCTGCGCCCCCGTAATTCGGCGCCTCACCGGAGGAGTCGTCACGGTAGATCCCTCAGGCCGAGGTACCCCGCAAAGGCCCGGCGGGATCATGCGTGGTGATTGGATCGGCGTGTCGATGCACGAGCTTCCAGGTGCCGTTTTCATGGCGAAAGGTGCTCGTGACACGGAGATCGAAGGTAGCGGTGTCTTCTCGTCCCCCGACCTTCGCCTGCCATCGCTCGACCTCGAGCAGGCACGCAAGGTCATCACCGATGTACTCGGCGACACGTTCGAAGGATGTGACCGCGCCATCTTTGAACCTTGAAGATGCGTAGTCCAAGGCCTCGGCTACGTGTTCCCAGCCACGAACGGCGGGACCAAATGGATTGGCGAGAGTCACATCGCCGCGGTGTGAGAACAGTGCCTTGACCGGTTCGGGGTTCCCTCTGGCGAACTCGTTGGCCGCCGAACGGAACTGTTCCGAGATCTCCGAAAGATTCACCCGGTCCCTCCCGCGGCAATCCGAGCTCTAAGCAGTCGAGGCGAACCCTAGCGACATCACGTCCCCCACCAGCGCTTGCCTACTGCCGACTCGTGTCCCGACTGCGCCGCATATAACACAACAGATACGCCACTGCAAACGCTGGGTCATCATTGCAAATGAGCAGGAAGTCTTGATGGCTGCTCCAACCGCACGTGTACGTCCGGTTGCGATCCCCGACGATCTCGATGCGCTCGACCGCGAACCACTGCGCGGCGAGTCGATCTGCCGCGACATGTCCGCTGGAGCGGCCCGGTGGTCACCTACGACCTTGGTGACCGCGCCCACCGCAGGTCGGTGAGCAGGTCCTGCGTGAAGGGACCGTTGAAGCCGTCGCCCGCTACATCGGACTGTCCGACCTGATCGAGCTTGGCAGGAGCTGTACCTGCCCTGACAACGTCCGGCGTGCTTGGCGTCAGCGGCTGCACAAGGAACGGGGCATCGACCTTCCGTGCTGACGCCCTGGAGAGGCAAATCGTCGACCTCGTACGGGAACTGCCGGCGGCAGGGGAGTTCGCACTCGCGGGCGGCGCCGCGCCCATCGTCCCAGGCCTGGTAGTGCGGGAGACGCACGACCTCGACTCTTCGCCACCAGAGGCGAAGCAGCCCACCGGCTGGCACCAGTGCTCGAGCGGCGCTTGGTGAACGCAGGGCTGGGCGTGGAGGCGCGCCAGGATTCGCCCGGCTTCGTCCGCCTCCAAGTGTCCTCGGAAGATGAGGTGTGCGAGGTTGACCTCGCATACGACGCCCGGCTGCGGGAACCGCAAGCCACCTCCAAAGGGCTTGTGCTCGCCGACGAGGAACTCGCCGCTGACAAGATGCTCGCACTGTTCGGACGGGCCGCAGGCCGTGACTATGCCGACGTCTACGCCCTTCTCGATCGGTTCTCGCCGAGCGAGCTGATGCTGGCCGCCACCAAGGACCCCGGCTTCACGCCCCGACATTTCGTGGAGGCCATCGAGGCCCTCGTCCGGCTCCGCGAGGACTTCCCGGTCGACGACGCGACGCTGGCAGCCCTCTACGTGAGAGTGGTTCCGCAGGTCAGCGTGGCAGGTGATCGTCATCGAAGCTGGCGGGCGGCCAGTGGTGCGGTGATGGCCAGTAGTAGGACGTAGGTGGCGGCGACGGGGCCGATCGAGGGGTGGAGGTTTGAGGCGACGCCGAGTTCGGCCACCACGATGGAGAATTCGCCGCGTGCCACCAGCACGGAAGCGGCCCGCCAACGGCCGCGTGGTGCGACCCCCGCGCGCCGGCCTGCCCACCAGACGGTCGCCGCTTTGGTAGCAGCGGTGGTCAGGGCGAGCATGGCCGCGGCTGGGGCGGCCGCGGGGATGGTGGTGGGGTTGATGCCCAGTCCGAAGAAGACGAAGAAGGTGGCGGCAAACAGGTCGCGCAGGGGATGCAACAGCCCGCGGGCCCCCTCTTGGAGTGGACCGGAGAAGGCGATGCCGATGAGAAAGGCAGCCACGGCGGCCGAGACGTGGAGTCGTTCGGCCGCCCCGCCTACCAGTAGGGTCAGGCCCAACACACCGAGCAGCAGCGCCTCGTTGGAGTGGCTGAAAACCACCCGGCTGACCGCTGCCCCGTGGCGCAGGGCGATCAGGAGCACGACCCCTGCGGCGGCCATGGCCAAGGCAGCGGACAGTCCAACGGCTGCGGGGCTGCCACCGACCAGCAGCGCTCCGACCAGGGGCAGATACACAGCCATGACCAGGTCTTCGGCCACCAGCAGCGACAGCACGGTGGGAGTTTCGCGGTTGGCGAGCCAGCCGAGGTCCTCCACGACCTTGGCCGCGATCCCCGAGGATGAGATGTAGGTGACCCCGCCCAGGACGGCGCCACCCAGCACCCCCCAGCCCAGCAACAGCCCGGCAGCCATGCCGGGGGTGAAGTTGAGCAGCAGGTCAAGACCGGCAGCCGGCGCGCCGCTGCGCAGCCCGCCCAACAGCTCCTCTGGGGAGTATTCCAAGCCGAGCAGGAGCAGCAGCAGCACCACCCCGATCTCGGCACCGGCCTCGATGAACCCCTCAGCGGTCACCAGGGGGTACAGGCCGCCTTCGCCCAGTGCCAGGCCGACCAGCAAGTACAGCGGGATGGGCGACAGCCCCAGCCGCTCGCCCAGCCGTGCCGCCAGGGCGAGCACGACCAGCAGCGCTCCCAGCTCCAAGAACAGGGTGGGGGCATCCACTCAGCCGCCACGGAACAGATCACGAGCTCGCCGGCAGCTTTCCGGCAGACCGATCACCACCGCGAGGTCCCCAGCCTCCAAACGCAGGTCAGCGGCGGGATTGGGGATCTGCTCCTCGCCGCGAACAACGCTGACGACGGTTGCGCCGGTGCTGCTGCGCACGGCGAGGTCCCCGATGGTGCGCCCCGCCGCACGGCTGGTGGGCTCGACCGCAAGCCAATCCAGGGTCAGCCCCCCCACACTCTGCTGCAGCCGCTCGAAATCGGGCACCACCCGCGATTCGCCGAGCAGTTCGCCCAGGATCCGGCTGTCGGACTCGTCGAGGTCGAGCACCAGGCGGGCGGCGTCGGGGTCGCCAGCAACCTCGACGAAGACCTCATGGCGACCGGTGCGGTGGTGCAGCACCGACAGGCGCTGCCCACTCGAAGTCCGGAACGAGTAGCGCACCCCCACCCCCGGCAACTGGGTCTCTTCGATATCCCGCACCACGGCCGACCACCCGCCTCGTCCTACAAGTCTCGCGCCCGGCGCGGTGCCCCAACACGTCTACGAGCCCACCTACGCCAGGGCAAATCCTCCCGGCCGTGACGTACTGTCGAGAACCAGCGTCAGCAGCGCCGACAACCACGTCGAGGCGTCCTGCGCCCCGCCAGCCACTGCACAGCCAGCCAGACCTCTTCGGCCAGCAGCCGCCACAACGGCTCCGAACTGTGCCTCGGGCGACCCTGATGGCGCACCAGTCGACGCCGCAACGCCTCAAACGCACCCGCATAAAACGGATTCACAACACCAGCTTAACCACGGCACCGATGTGTCCGCCTCAGAGCCTTCGGGAAGCGCCGTCGGTGGCTAGGACGCCTCCGGCTGCCCAGGTGTCCCGACCGCGAAGAGGCGCGGAACTGTGCTCAGTTGGGGCTGAGCTGTCGCAGCAGACGATGAACGTCACTTTCTGGGACCATAGCGGGGGCTCGAGA
>JALZEO010000179.1 GCA_030862025.1 Actinomycetota bacterium
CATCGCTCCCGGGCTGCGTCGGCTCGTCAGCGACTTGTCGGAGCCAGTCCAGTTGCCTCCCGAGCAGGCACGCCGCTATCTGTGGAATAGCGTGCGGGAGTTCCTCGAACGTGCGGCCCCTATCCGACCGCTGCTGCTCGTGGTCGAGGATCTGCACTGGGCGGACGACTCAACCCTGCTTCTGACGGAGTACCTCGCTCCCCACCTGCCAGAGATGCCCGTGCTGCTGGTAGCGACCTATCGAGAGACCGAAGTCGGGGTGTCGCATCCGCTGCTGCGCATCGTCAACCAGCTCCTGCGTCGCCATCTCACGAGCCGGATCGCACTCACGCGGCTGTCAGAAGAAGGGGTCTCAGCGATCGTGAGCGGACTGGCCGGTCAGCAGCCTCCCAAGGGGCTGGTAAGCGCGATCTACGGCGAGACCGATGGCAACCCGTTCTTCGTCGAGGAAGTTTTCCTTCACCTGGCCGAGTCCGGGGTCCTGCTCGACGAGCAGGGCAGGGTCCGCTCCGATCTGCAGATCGACGAGACGGACGTGCCCGAGAGCGTCCGGCTCGTGCTCGAGGGACGCCTGGAGCGGCTGTCGCCGACCGCCCGCGAAGGACTCGTGGCTGCCGCTGTGGTCGGACGGAGCTTCGAGCCGGGGCTGGTGGCGCGGGTGACTGACCACCCCGAGAACCTCGAGGACGCGCTTGACGAGGCCGAGAGTGCCCGTCTGATCGCCCCCTCCAACGACAACTCGCGCCTGCGGTTCGTACACGAGCTGGTGCGCCAGACCCTGCTCGCAGGCACCTCCTCGATACGACGGCAACGTCTGCATGCCAGAACGGCCGAGGTGATCGAGCAGATGTACCCCGATGATCTCGAAGCCCACGCTGTCGACCTCGCCCATCACCTGTCGCGCTCCGGACCCGACGCCGACCCCGCCCGTCTGCTCCGCTACCTCGTGATGGCGGGAGAAAGGGCGGTGCAGGCCGCTGCGTTCGAGGACGCCGTAGCCCATTTCGAGCATGCGATCACCCTCATACCCGACTCGGACAACTACACGCGCGCCGAAGTGCTCGAGCGGCTTGCCATGGCCCGCCGCAGCGTCGGACTGTGGAATCAGGCGCTGCTTGCGATGGACGAGGCTCTGCAGCTGTACGAGCACCTGGGCCGCACCGAGGCCATCGGACGCCTGTGCTGGGCGATGGTCTACCAACTCGCCTGGGCGGCCCGGTACGAGGACGCGACGCGACTCGCCACGCGAGGTCTGGCCGCCCTTGGCGACGTCACCAACCCTGACCGGGCACGACTCCTCAGCGCGGCCGCATGGGTCGTCGGCCTGTCCGACGATTACCACACCGCGACCAGCATGTTCCAGCAGGCTCGCGGACTGGTCGAGGAACTTGGCGACGAGCGGGCGCTGGCCGACGTCCTCCACATGGAAACGATCCACCACTTTGAGTACGCCGAGCTGGCCGAAGGCGTGCAGACCGGGCTGCGTGCCGCCGAGGTCTTCGAGGCTGAGGGGGCGCTTTGGGACCTGTGCAGCGTGCTGGCCTTCGTGCATATCAGGCGGGGACGATGGGACGTCCGCAGCAGGCGGCCGCGCTGTCCGAGCGCGTTCAGCCGTTGGCCGAGCGCCTCGGGCACCTCGGCGCCACATTCCTCATCCTCGCCGACGAAGTCCGCACTCGAGGGGTCATGGCAGGAGATCTGGCGACCATTGAGATGATCGCCCGCCAACAGATCGAGGTATGCGAACGGGTGGTCTCCCGTGGCTGTACGTGGGCTATCTCTACCTGGGACTTGCTGCCCACTGGCGGGGGGACTGGGATGAGGCGGACCGTCACCTGCGCCGTGCGGTTTGAACTGGAACCCCCAGGAGCGTTCGAGGGGCAGAGCGCCGCTCACTTGGCCCTGCATCTAGCGCAGGCCGGTCGTGTCGAGGAAGCCGTCGCCATCGCTGAGGAGCGCTTCAAGGGTCGGCCCCCGCCCGCGCGTAGCCACACCCTCGGAAACTTGAACACCGTGTTCGTGCTCAGCGAGACCTTGTATCTCGCTGTGCGGCCGGAAGCGCCCGCTGCGCTGTACGGATGGTTCGAGGAGACCCTCGCGAAGGGCATCGGCTGGATCACGTTCGATTGCCGGCTCATGGAGACACGGGCAGGCATCTCGGCCGCTGCGGCAAGACGC
Organism: Actinomycetota bacterium; assembly: GCA_030862025.1. Lineage (GTDB taxonomy): Bacteria > Actinomycetota > Nitriliruptoria > Nitriliruptorales > JAHWKO01 > JALYGD01. The sequence goes on from JALZEO010000179.1 coordinate 2,179, forward strand.
TGGCAGGAGGCGGAAGCGCATTTTCAGCGCGCGCTCGAGCTGGCCGTCGCTTTGCCTCACCACATCGAGCAGGCGGACGTGCGCCGGTTCTACAGCAGGACGCTGCTCGATCGAGACGCTGCCGGCGACCGTCAGCGAGCGCGGGAACTCCTGACGGAAGCGATTGACGAGTACCGCAGCATCGGCATGTCCTGCCACGTCGAGCGCGCTGG
>JALZEO010000199.1 GCA_030862025.1 Actinomycetota bacterium
CAGCGAACGTGTTCGGAGCACCGTCGAAGCCGCGCGGACGAGGTCGGGGACGACGGCCTCGTGCCCGAGCTGCGCGAGTTGGCTCGGTTGGAGGGCCAGTGCTGCTCCTTCGCTGAATGGACGTACACGGGCGAGGTCACGTCCCCCAGGGTGATCAAGCTGATCCGCCGGCGCGTGGCGCGCACTCTGCCGCAAGGTCAGCACTCGTCGATGGTCGCCTCCACAGCCTGCCAGGCCTTCCGCGCGGCAATGAGGACCGGGTCCCAGACCGGCGCGAACGGTGGCGCGTACGAGAGGTCGACGTTGAGCAGATCGTCGAGTGTCATGTCGTTCCACAGCGCAGCGGCGAACACGTCGATCCGCTTTGCGGCGCCTTCACGCCCGACGATTTGGGCACCGAGCAGCGCGCCGGAGCGCTTCTCGGCCACCACCTTCACGGTCAGAGAAGATGCGCCGGGGTAGTAGCCGGCGCGGGTGGTGGACTCGATGGTTTCGGTGACGTAGCGGAACCCGGTTTCCTCCGCCTCAGCTTCAGTCAGGCCGGTTCGGGCGACCTCGACGTCACAGATCTTCGACGCTGCAGTGCCGACGATGCCCGGGAAAGTGGCGTATCCCCCTCCGATGTTGATGCCCGCGATGCGTCCCTGCTTGTTCGCGTGCGTACCCAGGGGGATCGCGACGCTTCGCCGTGCAACGCGATGGAACTTCTCCGTGCAGTCCCCTGCGGCCCACGCCCCTTCGGCGTTCGTGCGCATGCGCCGGTCCACGACGATGCCATCCGCGTCGCCGATCTTCAGACCCGCCTCGTGGGCGAGATCCACGTCGGGACGCACGCCGAGGCCAAGCACCACGATGTCCGCCGGTAGGTCGCCGTTCGACGTTACGACGGCCCGGACCCGTCCGTCCCGTCCCAGTTCGAACCCTTCGGCGGCCTCCTCCAGATGGAGTTCGACGCCGATGGAAGCGAGGGCGTCCGCGACGAGCGCTCCCATGTCAGGGTCGAGCGTCCGCATCGGCTGGGATCCCTGCTCGACGAGCGTGACCTCGAGTCCCCTCAGAACGAGCGCCTCGGCCATCTCCAGGCCGATGTAGCCACCACCGACGACGACCGCCTGCTTGGGCTCGGGTTCGGCGAGCGCCCGAGCGATCAACTCGCCGTGCTCGAGCGTCTGCAGGCCGTAGATCCCCTCGCCGTCGGCCCCGGGCACGGGGGGACGGACAGGCACCGCACCGGTCGCGATCAGGAGCTGATCGAAGCCCTCCCAGTAGGTTCTCTCTTCCCCCCGGTCGCGGACCTCCACCCTCCGGCGATCGAGGTCGACGGTGGTGACCTCGCTTCCCAGCCGAACGTCGATCTCGTAACGCTTGCGGTGTTCTTCAGGTGTCCGCGCGACGAGATCATCGCGGTCGTGGACGATGTCACCGAGCCAGTAGGGGATTCCGCAGGCCGAGTAGGAGGTGAACTGTCCGCGTTCGAAGGCGATGATCTCGAGGTCGTCGGCTCCTCGCCGCCGTCGGGCCTGCGAGGCCGCGCTCATGCCGGCGGCGTCGCCTCCGATGACGACGAGCCGCTCGCCCATCTCCCCTCCCCAATCCGACCCCCGCCACGCCTACCCTATTCGTCCCGCTCTGCGCAGGGCCGCCCTGGTCTGACTCCCACCATCGCCCGGGAACCACGCCTCGGGAGCGCAGCGCATCCGTGTCTCCAAGCGTCAGCGCCCTGTACCGGGAAAGACTTGACTTGTCGCACTCGTCACAGCGGTGATGGTCGTGCCGGGGACGGCGTCTGATTCGTCTGGTTGCCAGGCCCCCTGCAAGCCTGGGTTTATCCATGATCGGGTTGACACCTGGGCAAGGCGGAATGAAAAGTCAGATCACTACATCGGGGTCGAACCGTTGAAGGCGGTACGGGCGGGGCAAGCTTCGTCGGTATGGATTTGGCTGGGTGCGTTGTACATTTAGCCAAATGGCAACTGTCGGCCGCGATCAGTGCTGTTGAGCGATGGTCGTACTGGGATCGGGAAGAGCGTATGTAGCGTGCCCTGCGAATGAAATTGGCTGCTACTGGAGGGCGAGGAGGGGGAGCAGGACCTTGGAGGAATTCCGGAGCGACAGCGTCTCGAGCTGGGGGTCGGGCTCCCGGATTCGAGCCATTGCGAGCCCAGCCGACCCGCGCGGCGTTTGCAGCATTCCCTATTGACGAGCCTCGCAGGGGATTATCCAGATTCGCGAACCGTGGGACGCCAGCCTGGAGTCGGACAGGATTCTCCGAAGGACCGGAGGTAGGCATCCCATGCGCGGGTACATAGAGGAGGGCCGCATACCGCGCGATATTCTGGACCGGAAGCAGCCGGATGAGCGTCAAGGCATGGGGAGCACGTCTGGGTGAGGACGGAGGAGGCCCGTTCGCTTCTGGCCCGGACGGCCGTCTTCGGCCGTCTTGATGCGTCAGCTCTCGAGCATCTTGCCGCGAGAAGCGGTACCCGCCGCTACGCGAAGGGACAGCTGATCTGCCATCAGGGTGAGCCAGGTGATTCGTTGTTCGTGTTGGCTCAGGGACTCGTCAAGATCTTCGTATCATCCGCGGAGGGGCAGGAGTTGGTGGTCGCGATCCTTCCACCACCTGGCGTTTTCGGCGAGCTGGCGCTGATCGACGGCGGTCCACGTTCAGCTTCTGCTTTGGCTCTTCAAACCACGAGTTTGCTGTCGATCGCCAGGACGACGTTCCTTGACCTCCTTGGGGATCACCCGTCGCTGGCCGACGCGCTCCTGCGCTCGTTGGGGGGGATGGTGCGCTCGACACTCGAGCGTGCGTCGGACTTTGTCTTCCTCGATCTGCAGGCCCGGGTTGCGAAGGTGCTCCTCGATCTGGCGGCGCTTGGGGGCGCCGAGGTGGTTGCAGGTGTTGTGGTCGACCTCGGTCTTACCCAGAGCGACCTCGCCAGCATGGTCGGCGGTTCGCGGTCCACGGTGAATCAGATCCTTCGTGCCTTCGAAAGCCGAGGGTACGTCGCGGTGCATGGTCGAAGGATCATTCTGAACCAGCCCGACCTGCTGCGCCGGCGAGCTAGCCGTTGACCGCTGCCGCCTTGCCCTCAAGGGCAATATGTCGGCAAGTCAACAGTCATCCTGTGGAGACCGGACTGAGCCAGTCGCTTTTTCTGAAATATTCCTTTCGAGCTCGTGCAGCGGCTGAAGGAGCCTGGGGATCATGGGGGAAAGCATGCGCGTTACGGGC
>JALZEO010000210.1 GCA_030862025.1 Actinomycetota bacterium
GGGGTGAGCTCGTCGAGGTAGGGGGAGGGGGCGGTCCGATCGGTGAGGACCTCGAGGGAGCGGCGTCCCCGGGTCAAGGCTACGTGGAAGACGCGGCGCTCCTCTTCTTGCTCGCGGGGGTCTGGTGATGCCAGGCGGTGGGGCATGACCGTGTCGGGGTCGTGGACCTGCTGGGACACCGTGCCACGGTTGGCACCGTGCCGGCCCAGCTTTGCGTATCCCACCGTCAGGCCCGACGGCAACTGACTGATGGCCCTGGCCATACCCCCCCGCGAAAGCTTCCCCGCACAGTTATCGGCTCGCTTCGGCGGTCGCAACTGAGGTCAATCCCAGCGTCAAGCTTGCCCTCGTACCCGAAGGTAGTCAGCGACGCCGCGGCCGGCCTTCACCACCATCACGGCCGGGCGCTATCACCACACCAGCTCCCTGATGCCACCGTCCATCGCGGGCACCCGCCAGCGCCCTCGCCGGTCTTAGCGTGCTTAAGGCGGTCTCAGACGCTACACAATGCTATTTATACCCTATCTACACTGTATAACACTGCGGAACCTCGGCTCCATCACGGCCACGGCTGGTAGCGTTCTTCCGCGACACGGCCTCGTCACGTGCGATCGCAGGAAGGATCCCCTCACGGCGCATCACTGCCCCAACTGCAGAAGCGATGGACGGCATAGTCTTCGATTGGTCGGCGGGTGAGGTGGGGTGATGACACGCTGTTGCGGGGTGAGGACAGGCTTTTCCTGCTCGATCGCTTAGACAGGCAACATGCACGATGTGGTGCTGGGTGCTGGTGACCAGGTCCAACTCACCGTCTTTCCCGAGCGTTTCATCATCGAGCCCGACCCGCCCCCGCCTGGCGGGAACGTGGGCGGGGGTTCGCGGCCCTCGGCCGGCGATGTCCTCCTCGTGGCCGCCCTGCCTGATCCCACCGGCACCGACGATGAGCGGGAGTCCGTGATCGTGCTCAACACCACCGCGCGACGATCGATCTGGCTGGTTGGGCAATCGCCGATGCCAATGGGAGCCGTGACCTACTTGGTGGCTCGCTGGTGGCCGCCGCCCCCCTGAAGGTGCCGCTGACCCAGGTCCAGCTCGGTAAACCGCGGCGACACACTGGTGGTCCTCGACGCCCAAGGCCAGGTCGTCGAGTCGGTCCCGTCATGGTGGACCTACTCACCGTCCTTCGCGGTCCGAATGGCCTGGGTCGCCGAGGTCACGCTGTGGCTTCTGACTGCGGCGCCTGGTCTGTGCCGGCGCTGGGGGGACACGCGTTCGACCATGTCCCGGTTCGAGTTCTCGGGAGGTCCACATTCCTTGAGAAGATGAGCATTCCTGCGAGAGCGCAGGCTTGTGAGCGTCGGCTAGCACGCAGCGCATTGGCGCCCGCCGCGCGGCTCAACTCGCATCGATCCCCTGGATCCGGCGACTGCGTCGGTCGGGGGATGAGCTTTGCTGCCACGGTCTACGATCGGCCTCCCAATGCGAAGCCTGCACCGCGTCTGCGTGTTCTGCGGCTCCAATTTGGGCGTTCGCAGCGAGTATCGAGAGGCGGCACGGACGTTCGCCGACATGCTTGCGGCTCAGGGCATCGACCTCGTGTACGGCGGGTCGAGTCTTGGGCTGATGGGTGAGCTGGCGGACTCGGTCCGCCGGGCCGGAGGGAGCGTGATCGGTGTTATCCCCCGTCAACTCCTCGACCTCGAGGCGGTTCACCCGGCCATGGACGACCTGCGGGCCGTCGACTCGATGCACGAACGGAAGGCCCTGATGTTCGATCTCGCAGACGGGTTCGTCGCCTTGCCGGGTGGTTTGGGGACGCTCGAGGAGTTGTTCGAGATCCTGACCTGGCTCCAGCTGGGCCTTCACGTCACGCCGACCGGGATCCTCGACGTCGCCGACTACTTCGCTCTGCTCGTCGCCTTTCTTGACCACCAAGTCCGACAGGGGTTCGTCCGCGAGAAGCACCGTCGGCTCGTGCTCGTCGATGACCGCGGAGGACGGCTGCTTGAGCGCATGCGAGCTTTCGAGCCGCCCGACATCGAGCGCTGGATTGGAGAGGACGCGCGCTGAATCTCCGAGCAACGGAGCGTCTAGTGGCCTGCTCGACTCCAGCGCGCAAACCCTGACTTCGGACGGGGGTTACAGCTCTCAGACGTTTCTCTGCAGAGTTTTTCCAGAGGAGCCCCCATTCCATCCTGTCCGCAGGGGACACGCCCTGTCACCACCCCTGCGTCGGACCGCTAAGGCCTGGTTCGATCGCTGCCGTGGGGGCCGTCGCGGTGGCCGCGCTGCGACTGTGGAGGTGTTTCTCCGGCTCGTCGAGCCACTCCTCTCCTGCGTCTGGCCGGCCTTCCGCCTCCTGCTCAGAGGAGAGTTGGCCCGCGGTGGGGGCTGGTTCGCCCAGCTCGGAGGCTGCTCGATGACGGCCAGCTGGACTGCGAAGAGCAGGCATACCTGCTCCTACCGATCGCGATCCCGCATTTGGCAGAGCGCGACGCCGCCACCGCCTTCACCACCTTTGGCCAGGCTGTCAAAAGTCGTACCCCTTCGACACGAACGAATCAGCCAAAGCGACGGAGTCTGCTCCCCGTGATTCGGTCAACTTACGACATTCATCTTGCTGTTGAGCGCAAATGGCGACTTGTCGAAGCGAGCCCCGAGACTGAGATGCTCCGAGTCCCAAGCCTACCCGGACCGACGGCTGACCGCGTTACAGTTGGGTCTCTGTCCGGAGGGCAAGTTCTCCTGCGGCGACGAAGCATCGGTGGACAAGCGAATGGTCTGTCCGCCAAGGTTCACCTCTGCCACGATTCTCCCTTGCACGTTCTCCCCCATGCCGACCTCGATCGATCCAATCGCGCGGTGACAAAACTCCTCGCTGGCGGTGGAACCTGCTACTGGAGTCGCACGTATCCGTGTAGGAAATAAGTACGTCACCTTCTCGATGTTGGATACGACATCGCGGTCGCCTTCGATCCACACCATCAGATCGTAGTCGAAGATGATGGTGAAGGATTCTGCTCGACCCAAGCGGGGTGGGCGTGCCCTGATCGAACCATCTCCCACCAGCCTGAGCGCCTCCTCAACGTCAATCACGCCGAGATCGATCTCCTCCGTTCTCTTCTTGATGACGAAGGAGGAACGGTACGGACGACCGCCTATCACATCGACTTGCAGGGAGTGCGAACCACTCTCGACGTCCGCGATTAGGAAGGTGCCGCTGGGATCCGTCGGCTGGTGGCGTCGATCGTCGATTCGTACCTCGGCCCCTGCCACTGGGACTCCTCCCAATTGCACCACTCCACGTACGACCGCGAACGTGGGGAAGAGTTGCTCGCTTATCCACTCACCCGCTGGAGTCAACGCGGCTACTGCGATCGCCCCGATCACCGCCACTATCACGGGGAGCACGATCTTGCTGATCCATGAGGCCTTGCCGTCATCATTTGACATCAACCTGCCTCGCTCGAATCTGATGACGCCTAAATCTTGCTGCTAGCAGCAGATCGAGAGTATCAGGATGGCGGTTGCCATGTCTCCAATGCCTGACATAACTTCTCCATTAGCATGCGGTTGGAACGGCAGAATCAGGATGCCTGGAGGCCAGATGAGCCTGAACACATGAAAGTACTCGCGCGGGGCCGGCAGGAAGCAAAGGTTGTGCGCAACTACCTCGAGGCGCTGCACACTGACGGCCAGCGCGGAAGGCCCATCGACCGTCAGTCGCTGGAAGCAAGGATCGAGCGTCTGCAGTCGGAAATCAACGAGGAGTCTAACGCCGCCCGTCGCGTGGAGTTGATCCAACAGCGGCCGGGATGCAGAGCGAAGGCTCGTCGGGCTTGAAGAGTCCACTGACCCCGAGGCGTTGGAGCGGGATTTCATCGAGGTCGGCAAGTCATATTCGCAGCGGCGTGGAATTACCTACACCCGCCTGGCGGGAAGCAGGCGTGCCTGTTGCAGTGCTGCAAGAAGCAGGGATTACCGGCCCTTCTCGATGAAGGCGGGGGGCGTGTGAGCTGGTGAGGGAGCGGTAGATGCTCTGAGAGTGCGTATGGCCTCGCGAGACTTGGTGCGTCCAACAGCCGAGTCACGGAGG
>JALZEO010000214.1 GCA_030862025.1 Actinomycetota bacterium
GTGGCAGATCGCGAGCCACTCGGTCTCCATGCCAGGCAACGCTGTCGGAGCCGTTCCGGTACAGGTTGCAGCCGACCGAGGTGAAGCGCACCGCATAGCGCTCTCCAAGGACCTGGGCAATCTCGCCGAGGACCGGTAGGGGCACCTCACCCCCCTCCAGCTCCCAGCGTGAAGTCAGTCGTGGCTCCCGCAACTTCCGCTCGTACATGTGGACGACGCGGGAGCGCCACTCCGCCGCATCGAGGAGATCTTCGAACAGCTTGCCGGCACCTTCGACCCAGTTGGGCACGTACTCGACCCAAGCACCAGAGCCCAGGTCGGAATGAGCCAGATCCGTAAAGCTCGTGTCGACCTTTATGCTCTCGCGCTCGAAGAGGGACGGCTGCCAGGCCAGACCACTGCCACTCACCCTACGAAGGTACCGCGGACGGCGATTTCTGCCGCCGGGGCGGGTGCTTCGTATGCGGCTTCAACCCCTTTACCGTTCAACCTCACGAGGGGGGCGTCTATGTGGGGCGGATCGGTAAGTGATGGATCAGTACATGCCAGCCCAGGGGGCAGCATCCCGGGAACGCTCAGCGACTGGCGGTTGGTCGATGAGATGTTTCATCCGGCGCTGCAGGCGGTGCTTCGGGCCGCGCGGGAGCTGCTCACCTTCGACGATCCTCTCGACGTGGAACTTTGGGCGACCGAGCTCATCGAGATGTGGCGAGAACTACACGTCGTCGAAGATGAGCCCGAGCTCGTGTACGGGCAGAGCTTGGTGCGCTTGGCTCGCCAGCATCCGGGACCGGAGGCGCTGGCCTGCATGAGTGCACTGGCGGCCGTCGCCGCGCCACTCGTCGCCCGCAAGGCCCGCCAGGCTGCGGACCAGTTACAGCGGCGTGGGGTGCGGGCGCCGTCGTGGGCGGCGCGGCTGCACACCGTCCGGGTAGTGGGAGCCTGGACGGCGGGCGATCCCTACGGGGACCAGGAGGCGGTCCTTCTGGCCTTCGCACACACCGGCATGCAGCCGCACACGTTCCAGTTGCTCGTCGATCACAACTTCGGTGGGATGGTCAAGGACGGCTTCCTGACCACTACCGCCCTCGAGCAAGTGCTCGACGAATGGCATCCTTCCGAGTCCTGGGCGTTCCAGGCAGTGGATCCGGCGGAAGCGGTGTCAAAGGTGCGTCGCGGTCTCAGAGTCCGCGACCACTGTCTTGACGTCCCGGAGAGCACGTCCCTACAGGATTGCCGCATCCTCCTTGACCGTCGTTTGCGAATCTGCCCACAAGGGTCGATGGACGATTCCCCTCCGCTCGACGTTGCGGCGCGAGGCGCGCTCCTGGAGGCCTTCTTCTCTTCCCCAGAGATCAGGGAATCCCCCGGCGATGCTCGGCTCATCAGCATGCTTCTCGATTACCGCTGTGACTTCTGCGGCGAGGATCCGTTGCGCTGGAGTCCGACCGTGGTGCTGCTATTCCTGCTCGACTGGTTGCCGCGAAAGGTCACCCTCCCCCCCGATGCGATCCTGCGCGTGCCGGCGGTCCTCCGGGCCTGGGTGCGGTTTGCCGGCAAGCGGCGGAGGTTGCCCTCCCACCTCATCGAGGAGATCGTGACCACGATCGATGAAGTCGAGGATGACTACCTCGACGCGGTCAAGGACCCGGCGAACTTCGGCCCCGCCAAAGCGGCGGTCGGTGCCATGCTGAAGGACGGCGTTGACGTCACGGATGAGGCTGAAGTCGATGCCTGGCTCCTCACGTTCAAACAGCGCTCAGAGGTGGAGCGCCGGCAGCTTCTACCCGCTTGAGGAGCCGGTCCGAGGGGCGGAGTCAGGCGGCGGCCTCCTCGTCCGACGATGCAACCGCGTCGAGATAGGCCTGGCGTTCGGCCGGCTTGCCGCAGGGGTAGAGGGCGGAATCCGTGCGCGAGGGATCGCGCAGCGCAAGGCGTGCCTCCAACGAGGACGAGCGTGGGTGGCGGCCCCAGGCCGCCGAACGGGAGGCCATCTCGCGGAGACTGCCCACTAGCGTCGGCCGGGTCGAACGGGTCACGATGCGCAGCATCGAGCCGTCCCCTGTGGCTGTCTGCGGGGGCGCGACCAGCGCAGCGAAGATCACCATCCCCCGCCACGCCCTCGCGGGATCGAGTGCTTCGACGACTCCCCGGGGGCTCGTCGTCCCGAACACCCGATCTACCAGGCCCAGCACGCCAGCGACCGCCAAGCCAGCCCCGGCCGTCCTCGCGCGCGCGATGATCCCGTCCCACTCCGGGGGCGACCGCCGCAGCATCAGGTCGAGATCCTTTAGCCACACGAGGCGGTCGGCTCCTGATAGACAGGCGTGCAGGGCGAGGTGGACGAACGCGTCGACAGGGTCGAGGCACGGCACGCTCACTCCGCCGAGCACCACGCGCTGGGTGCGGCGAAGTAACGCCGAACTTGGCAGCCGGAACACGTCGCGCACCTCCCGATCGTGCAGCAGGTGCCAGTGGAGATCACAGAAGGAACCATGCGGTAGGGTGAGATGGAGTTGGCCCTTCATCCCCGCCCGCAGCAGCGTCCAGTTCTGGTCGAGCAGTTGCGCTCCGGCTGATTCGAGTGCGCGCAACGCGTCAGGGAAGGCCTCGGGGGCGACGAGCACGTCGAGATCGCGGTAGGCGCGCAGGTCGAAGCGTGGGTAGACGGTTTCGGCCAGGACCGGCCCCTTCACGACGGCCCACGGTACACCGGCCCTCTCGAACACCTGATCGAGCAACGCGAGGTCGGCGAGTGCCCGCAGATGCGTGTGCACCGCCCGCTCATGAGCGCGAGCCAGCAGTGCAGCAACGTCGGGGTGGACATGCGGCGCCTGGCGGGCGGCATCGTGGAGATAGCCGATGATGCCGTGTCGTTCGCCAGCGGCGACGAGGCCGACCCCGACCGGCCCGGTGAGCGCGGTGTGCAGCTCCGAGCGACCGCGTTCCGACCCTCCGACGCTTGCGAGGAGCGCATATCCCAGCGTGCGGCCGAGCATGCGCGCGTGCCTCTCCCCGAAAGTTGCCTGCAAGCGCGACTCACCCCACTCAGAGTATGATTTGCCTGGTTCGACCTGATGTGATGCTCAGAGCAACAGGGAGACTTCGTTAGAGGACAGGCGTCCCGAATGTCGACTGCCACAGACCCTCAATCAGTCGGGGCGGGCCGCGCGATCTAATGGCCTGCGCCCCGTGCGGCCGTGCAGGGCTCGCCCCGGCCCACTCGTAACGGCAGGCGCGCAGGACAGACGCAGTCGGAACGGGAGAGATGTCCCTGTTGACGCGCCCTTCCTCCACCTTACGGTATCCCGCCCATTACGCTTTGCGAGCGGGCCAACCGAAAGGACACACGAAATGAACGACCCCATGACAAGCTACGAGCGCCCGAGCCTCGAGGTCGTCAGTCCCCTGGCTGATCTCACGCGAGGAGTGTCACAAGGTGACCGGCTCGACGCGGACTTTCCAGTCGGGACCCAGCGAGGCGATCTGACCTTCAGCTGACGTCCCGGAGGCCAGGAGCCACGCCCCGGCCGGTCCAGCCGCTACAGGACAACAGGCGCGGACCTGGTTCGCCGTGAAGTTCATGGCGATCCAACATGGTTGGCGTTGTGATCGCAGGCAAGCCATGCCGCTTGGAGCAGCATGAACGTGCCGACGGGGGGTGGCGACTGGCGCCAGCAGGTCCGCAACGCCTCTCCGTCGACTAGATCGGAATCTATCCCGCTCCCATCCCACGTCTCGATGAAGGCCCGAGTGTAGGCATTGGCGGCATCCCCCTCGATGAAGGCCTTCGTCTCACGCTCCAGCACGCCGGGTGGTAGCAAGCCTGAGAACATGACTCGCATCGCCTCGGTGCGGTTCATAAATCCAACTGGACCTCCCCGATGCGCAACTGCAGCTACAAATCTGGGTTCGAGCAACGGATGGACATAGCGCACGTTGAATTGTCTCGCCAGGACGTCATAGTTGTGTTTGCCCATTACCCAACTACGTCGCGAGGACACGAGCCGGACGGCACGGTCCCAGCGGAGCGGCTCCCGCAGGCCATCGTGCAGCAACGACTCCGTCAGGGCACGAGTCGCCTGGGGCCGCAGCCACGGACGCTGTTCTGCGGCCAACCTATTGTGCATCCGGCGTCGCAGGATCGTCCGGGGCGCGACGGCGGTCAGGGCGGCTTTCCAGACGCGCCGCTGCCGGCGCCCCGCCCTCAACGCGGCGAGAGGCGCGCTGCGCTGGGGACCGAACACTTCGTCTCCGCCGTTGCCGGTCAGGAGCGACCCGCCACGTGTCGCTTCGAAGCGCGGCCGCGCCGTATGGATGGTGGGCGGCCACACCAGTCCGTGCGTTCGCAGGGAGGACTGCGCGATGGGCCCCAGCAGGTCGAGTTCGGGACCGGCGGTGAGCTTGATCCAGTCAGGGAGGTGCAGCTGACGAATGACCTGCTCCTGCCACGCGGACTCATCCGTCTCCGCGACGTGCGGGTAGCGACTAGTGATGGGTACCGGCGGCGGGAGGGATTCGCGGCGGGCCGCCCGCGTGGCGGCTGCCAGGACCAGGGAAGAGTCCCGCCCGCCGGAAAAAGCGACGAAGCACGGCGGCCGCGACAGGTGCCCGAGCAGGACGTGCTCGAGAGCGGGGAGGGGATCCTCCCGTTGCCCTCCCGCCTCCGTCGCCGTCGTAGGAAACCCAGGTTCGCGACTCCGGTCTCCTGTGGAACGCGCCATGACGCCCTCGCTCACGGAGCCGGGAACCCATCCCCAAGCAATTTCAAGCGCCGACATGCGCCAGAATCTCTCAGACATGCAGGCAGTTTATCCGGTACGTCGGTGGCACATCCTCCCATGAAGGTAGGACGAGATGAACCTCAAGATACGGGGTGAAAGGCTGGTCTGGCGAGAGCTGGACGACGAGATCATCGCCCTCGATATGCGCTCGTCCAACTATCTCCGGTTGAATGCGAGTGGGGCGGTGCTGTGGAAGTTGCTCTCCGCCGGCACGACGAAGCAGCAGCTGGTCGCCGCGTTGACAACCAGCTATGGGGTGCCTGCAGAGGATGCGAGTTCGGACGTGGACACGTTCCTCGAGCAGCTATGGAACAACGCCTTGGTCGAAGATGCATGAAGCGCATTTTTGACTGGCGATCGTTGGAGTACCGCGCCCGCACCCTGCTGCCTCTCACCCG
>JALZEO010000225.1 GCA_030862025.1 Actinomycetota bacterium
CTGTACCGGCGTCCGATCGAGTCGCGGGTGACGGGCAAAGAGGATCTCCTCGACCTCGTTCGCGAGGTCGTCGTCCACGAGCTCGCGCATCATTTCGGCATCGACGAGGACCGGCTCGACGAGCTCGGCTGGTAGTACCACCGCCCCGCTCTCTCCTCCAAGGCGTTGACGGGATGCGATCGCCCCAGTGATACAAGCCCGCGGCATGGTGGTGGAAGAAAGGGCGCGGCCGTTTGGGCGAGCCCGCTACTCGCCGAACTCGCCAGTCTCGCCGAGCCGCCCATCACGTTCGACGTTGGGGAGCGTCGCTCTTGAACCCGACGTGGGCTGGGGAGAGGTTGAAGGCCCGAGACGGGTCCCGAGGCGCTGTGGGAGCCCAGGGGCGAACTCGACGGGTGGCAACGTCTGTTCCCGAGACCAGTATGAGCTCGGCACTCCCGGCTGGGCGACCAGCCCGAGACGTCCTTCCCGGGACGAACCGTGTATGCCGGGCACCACCTGCCCGCTCCTCGCGGTAACGAAGACGGCGTGCGGGCCGATGTCACCGACGGCAGCGACCAGGTCGAGGTCGACGATCGCACCGGCTGGGACCGCGACCCCCTGGAGTGGACCCGGCTGAAGGTCGACGTTGGGAGCCACCACGCGCACGTCCACGATAGCTGCGTCCGAGGTCGGGTTGACGAGGTGAAGGCTCTCGCCGCGCCCGCGGCTCGCGGCCGATGTCAACAGCCACGACGAGTCGGGCGCCACGGCACCGAGCTGGATGCTCATGCCGGTGCGTTCCGGCCGGGCACTACGGATCTGGGTGGCCCCCGAGACGACGATCGCGCCGCCCTCTGCCGAGGCGACCGTCACCGCGCCGTTACGCAGTCCGGCGGGCAGCACGCCCCGGAGGTCGAGTCGGCGGATGGTGCCGGGTGAGATGATGACCTCCTCGAGTCCCTCGGGCGGCACGCCACCGCCAGGAGTGTGAACCGTGAGGTCGAGCGTGGCTGGACGGTCCCCCACGTTGGCGGCCCACACCCAGGCGTCCTCCCCGCCGGGAAACCACGGCACAGTCCAGCTGGGCGCCGGCCGGGTCGTGAGCTTCGCGAGGCTCACGCCCTCGATGCCGCCGATGGCGGGATTCAGGCTCTGCCAGGCTTCGGCCACGACACGTCCTGCGCGGACGGCGACCACCGCGCCGAGGTCGGCCCGCTCGGGTGCGTGGGCGTTGAGGTCGACGACGCGAACGCTGTGACTGGTGACGCCGACGTTCTTCAGCAGCTCCGGCGTCTCCTTGCCGTCGCTTGTGAGCAGCGTGACGCTGAAGGCGGCGTCGGTATCGAAGGGGTTGCTGACCACGATACGGGCCTGCGCCCCACCGACCGTGGTCACACCTGGCAGATACCAGGTCGACGCCGGTTCCGATTCGCAGGGCCCGGCGACCAGGCCGCTCGGCTCTCCGCTCGCACCCCGCGTCCAAAGTCGCGTGACGGTGGTGGGTACCCGCCACCACTGGGCCGTCGCACCAACCTCGCCCACTGTGCCAGCGACCGGCTGGACGTGCACCGAACCGGGCGCCACCTCGACCTCCCCGCCCCGGCGCCGGTCACCGGAGGCGTACGTATCGATCTCCAGCGCAGCACTCTCGGTAGCGCTCGGATGAACTGCGCCGACGATGGTGAGCGTGTTGCCCTTCGCCGTGTCTCCTACCGCGCAGTACCACGCTCCCGACTCGACCAGAACGATGGGTGAGATATGAGGAGGGCTTGAGCTTGCCTTGGGGGCGAGCAGGTCGAGCACAACGCCGCCGGCGAGCACGATGCCGAGCACCAGCGCCGGCAACAGGAAGGAGTGGATCGGCCTCAGCGCCGCACCTCCTCGGCGAAGCTCGGTGGTCGTAGCACGAGGGACAACGCGAGCAGGGTTGCAAGCGACTGCAGGACGACCGCCACGGTGCGGCGCGACTGCCGGGCAAACGAGACGCGCACGTCGTCGCTTGCGTCGGGCACCGTGAAACGGACGAGATCATGCTGGTTGCTTTCCAGCCCCGCCTGGCCTGCCTGCGCGCGCCAGCCGGGATGAACCGATTCGGCCAGCAGAACAGCGCCCGGACCGGGGACCTGCCCCACATAGACGTCGTCCTTGACCCGATCGAGGGGGAGCGACTGCGACTGGGGTGGGAGCTCGTCACGGCGGACGAGAGCAAGCGCATCTTCCTCAGGGACAAACGCGGCGCGTGGCAGCCAACGTTCCACGCTGTAGACGAGCCCGATGTCAACCGGCTGCGGCTCGAGGTCGTGCTGGTCAGCCAGGGCAGCTTCGAGTTGCGCACTACGTCCACCCTCGGGGACGTAGACGTAGAGGATGTTCGCGAGCCCGAGCCGACCGGCCGCGCCCGGGGTCACATGGGCCGCCATGTCCTCGATCGCATCCTCCACATAGCGGATGAGGTCGGGTGCGCGTGAGGCGCCGTAGCGCAGCATGCTGGGGCCCTCCGGGCCTGTGAGGTCCCAGCGCGCGACGCCATCGACGTCCGCGAGCACGAGCACGCGGAAGGGGCCGCGAGTGGCCTGCTCGGAGGCGACAAATGAGGGTAGAGCCGGATCATTGACCTCGAAGGCGGTCCACCTGTCGTCAACGAGGTGCACGACGGCGGCAAGGACGCCGACCGCGACCGCGGCCGCGGCACCGATGGACACGAGCTGACGCCAGCCAAAGGCCTGGGCGCTGAGCACGTGACCCGCGGTCGTGAAGGCTGCGGCGAGCAGCCCCGAATATGCGAGTGCCGCGACGGTGAGGGGCAAGCCGAGCCAGGCGACCGGAGGGCCCCCGGTACGAGCGAGCATCCAGCTTGCGAACGTGGCAGCAAGGACGACCGACCATAGCCAGGCAAGCGCCGCGGGACGGCGCGGGTAGCCGAGTGCGATGGCCAATAGACCCGCGGCGGGGAAGGCGACGCCGGCGACCACGTGGGGAAAGCCGGCGAGGTCGGGTGCGAGCAGCAGGAGACGCCAGAACGGCACCGGACCGGAGACTGACCGAGCAAAACCGCCGAAGATCGGCGAGTCGGCTACGAACAGTGTGTACGACCAGGGGAGGAGCAGCACGAACGCGCCGGCGGCGGCCGTCAGGGCACGGATGATGCTGTCGCGCCGGACGACGCCCGACGCCTGCCTCGCCGCGAGGGCCAGGACTCCCAATCCGAGCACCAGGAGGAGCACAAGAGCCGCCGGTGGCTCGAAGGCCACGAGTACGGCAGCGAGCAGCGACGTGGCCGCTGTGGCCCGCCAAGCCGAGGTCGTGGACACGGCGACGGATCCGAGCCGGGCGGCAGCGATGACGAACGCGGGCAGCAGCACGATCGTGACGAGTCCACCGAGCCGGCCGGTCGTAAGCGCGGCGAGCGCGGGCGGGCTGAGCGTGTAGGCGGTGGCCGCGGCCAGCCGGGGCAGTCGAGCAGGGG
>JALZEO010000243.1 GCA_030862025.1 Actinomycetota bacterium
CGTCGGTGCCGAGCGTCTCACCTTGTCGACGAGCTCGATCGCCCTCGAGTCGGCGTCGACGTCGATGCAGCTCCACATGCAGGTCGCCCCCGAGCTGTTCGCCCGTCATTGGAACGCCGCCGCGGCCATCTCCGCGCCGCAGCTCGCGGTCGCCTGGAACTCACCCTTTCTACTCGGGCGGCAGCTGTGGCACGAGACCCGCATCGCACTGTTCGAGCAGTCGACGGACACTCGCACCGTGGAGCTCGCGGCGCAAGGCGTCCGTCCCCGGGTGTGGTTCGGCGAGCGTTGGATCGACGGAGCCGTCGACTTGTTCGAGGAAAACGTGCGCTACTTCCCCCCGCTACTGCCGATCCTCGACGACGAGGAGCCTCTCGACGTGCTCGAGGATGGCGGGGTGCCAAGGCTGCGGGAGCTGACTTTGCTGAACGGCACGGTCTGGCGCTGGAACCGCCCGGTGTACGGGGTTACGAACGGGAAGCCCCATCTTCGCCTCGAGAACCGGGTCCTCCCCGCCGGCCCCACCCTCGTCGATGCCATGGCGAACGCGGCCTTCTACTACGGGCTGCTCCGAGCGGTCGCAACCGAGGAACCCCCGATCAGCGAGCGGCTCCCGTTCAGGATCACGACCGAGAACTTCTTCGCAGCAGCCCGAGGCGGCATCACCGCGCAGTTGTCCTGGCCTGACACCGATTCCCTCCCAGCCTTCGAGCTCGTGCTCCGCCACCTCCTGCCTCTCGCACATGCCGGCCTCGAGAGCTGGAGCATCGACAGGACCGACCGCGAGCGCTATCTCGGAATCATCGAGGGGCGCTGCCTCTCCCGTCGCACCGGCGCCACCTGGCAGGTGGCGAGCTTTCGGCACCTGCACGAGAGGTGTGGGCTCGGCCGATACGACGCGCTGCTCGAGATGACCCGCCGCTACATCGAGCTCATGGCGGCAAACGAGCCGGTGCATACCTGGCCGCTCGGTTAGGTGGAGTAGGGACTACTGCTTCAGCGTCCGGTTGGCCGGGATCAGGCGGCGAGACCAGCGAAGAGGTCGTCCTCGACGGCGTCAGTCGGCACGTCCGAGCGCAGCCGGGTGAAGCACTCCCAGGGAAACAGCTCTCGCTCGAGGTCCCGCGGCCAAGCGAACCACAGCCCTTGGGGGTCGACTTGTGTCACGTGGCGACTCAGAGCCGCGTCTCGGCGTTCGAACCAGTCGGCGACCCACACCCGAGCGTCACACGGCCACGGCTCGCGCCGAGCATGCCGCTCCATCCAGCCTTCGAAGGGGCTTTCCTCACCTCTGGCTACGAGCGCCTCGTGCAGCATCAGCACCCGCTCGTGCGGAAAGGCGTGGCAGACGTAGACCTTCGGCACCCGCCACGGTTCGCCAGCGATCTCGGAGGACGGCTCCTCGGCAACTTCGAGCGCTCGGAGGGTCACCTCGTGGACCATGATGTGATCAGGATGGGGGTAGCCCCCGTCTGCTGGGTACGTGACGACGACGTGGGGACGCTCCTTGCGGAGCACCTCCGCGAGGGCGTTCGCGGGGACATCGATCGGTTGGCGAGCGAAGCAGTCGGGCGGCACGCCGGCGAGGCTCTCGTGCAGTCCGGAGTCGACAAAGCCGAGCTCATAGCGGGCGGTGAAGCCGATCACCTTGCAGGCCGCCTCGAGCTCCCGGTGGCGGGTAACGCCCATCGCGGACGCCTCCACCGGCGGGCAAGTCGGGTTCAGCACCTCCCCCGCCTCTCCGCCTGTGCACGTGACGAGGGTCACCTGCGCCCCTTCGTCGGCATAGCGAGCGGCGGTGGCCGCGGCCTTCGAGGACTCGTCGTCGGGGTGCGCATGCACGAACAGGATGCGCCGGTCCTTCATACGCCTTCCTTCTCCGCCTCCTCCGGTCTCCCGCCCAAACGAGCCATGCGTTCCCGCTCGGCGGCTCCGGTACGCCGAGCCCACTCCTCCCGCAGCCGCGCACCACCAGGGTGGGCTTCGAGCGCGCGGACATAGGCCTCGAGCTCAGCGTATGCCGAGACAACCTGCTCCGGATGGCCTTGCAGGCGTACTCGCATGGGGACACCGGGGTAGGAGCCGATCTTGACGGCTGGATAGCGCCGGGCGAGCCGTACGAAGCACGAGTTGAGCACCGACTCGGGGAAGCCGTGGACGAGTTCGGACACCGTCTGCGGTTGCCCCCGGCCGGCGAGGATGTCCGACTCGACGACACCGGTGACGATGGAGCGCAGCTCCGACGGGACTCCGGGCAGGATGAGGATCGTGGCGCCTTCGGGGGCGTCAATGCCGCCCCCGACGTCGATCCGAACCCCGGGCACCCAGCCGCCACTGCGGGGCAGCAGTTGCGAGTCCCCGGGCACGCGGGCCATTCGCATCATGTGGTCGACAAACTCCTCATCGACCTCGAGCCCAAGCTGGCGGGTCCAGCCGACCGCCCCGTCGATCCCGGCGGCGATCTCAGGGGCCACGACCAGTCTGCGACCGAGGCTGGCCGCAATCGCCTCGTAGGTGAGGTCGTCGGGAGTCGAGCCGATCCCACCGGTCGTGATGATGAGACGCGGACGGGCTCGGGCGAGCTCGCTCTGGAGTGCATCGTCGATTTCGGCCGCGTCGTCGGGCACCGTGATGATGCGGGTGAGCGGTATGCCGTGGGTCTGCAGCCGCGACGCCAGCCAGCCGGAGTTCGTGTCCTGCACGAACCCGCCGAGGATCTCGTCACCGATGACCACGACGGAGGCTTCGAGGGGGCGTTCGGGCATGGGCCGAGAATAGCCGTATGCACTCGCCTGGCCTCGCCGCGCGGGTGGCTACGGCTGGTGCTCGCGTATCTCGGCTTCCTTCTCGCGCGCCTCGGCGCGAGCCTGCTCGGCCTCGGCTTCCTTCCGCGCGGCTTCATCGCGCTTCGCGGCCTTCTCCTGCTCGGCGCGACCCTCCTTGCGCAGCGACTCGTCTCCGGTGACCGTCCCTGCGACCTCTTTCGTCTTTCCCTTCACGTGCTCAGTGGCGCGCTCGAGCGGATTGCCCGAGCCAGTGTTCTCGCTCACGGAGATTCCCTTTCTCGAGTCTCACTGCTCTACAC
>JALZEO010000281.1 GCA_030862025.1 Actinomycetota bacterium
CCTCCTGACCGGGCACCACCTCGATGCGATCATCTTTGAGGGCGGCAACCTCGTACACACGAAACTGTGGAGCCACGCCTCGAAGGACCGTATCCGACGGCTCGCAGCCTTGGCCGCGCGTTTCGACTCCATTGCCCAGCACACCGGAGCAGGTGTCATTCTCGTGGTCGTCGACCCTGCTCATGGGGACGATGTCCACGCTCTTCGGACGGGAGGCGTGACAAGGATCGAGCCGCAGGTCGGGACGCCTGCGCTGCTCATACGTCCCGTGGCAGCCGCGATGGGACATTCGCGTCTCCATCTGGGTTCGAGTCTCCACGGCACTGTCACCCTCCCGTGTCTTGGAGAACCTCCGAGGATGACTACCTCGGGCGCGGCGATGCTCAGAGCCGGTGACGCTCTCTCACGCCTTCGGGCGACCGCCCGAACCAGACCGCAGCTTGAGGTCTCACGGGTGGCAGCCCAGAAGGAGACTGCTCACACCCAGGCCGCGGCCGACAGCGTGGTCGGCTACGCGCGACGAATCACCGTCCGCGAGCGACAGCAGCCATCGCGGGGGGACCGTCTCGGACGCCAACCAACCACCATGAGGACGTTGCCGAGGTCGGTCGCCGGACAGCCCCTGCTTCGCACCGCTCAATGCCGCGAGCCACAGCAGGTCAAAGAGAGGGCAGCAAGCAGGACCAAGTCGTTTTCGGTCGCGGTCGTCTGTTGGGACCTGGGGCACAACGCTCTCGGCCGTGCTCACCTCCTCGCAGACATGCTCCGCAACGAGCACGACGTCGAGATCGTCGGCTCGCACTTTCCAGAATTCGGAAGCGATATCTGGCAGCCACTACGAGACACCGCGATTCGTCTTCGTCGTTATCCAGGCGATCGCTTTCCGCAGTACTTCCAGACGATGGAGCGCATGGCCGAGGAGCTTACGGCCGAGGTCGTGTACGTGGTGAAGCCTCGGCTACCGGGGCTGGGAGTCGGCTTCCTTGCCAAAAACGAGGCCGCACGAGGACTGGCGCTGGACTGCGACGACCTCGAGCTCAGCTTCGTGGGCGGCAGCCATGGACTGTCTCTGGGCGAGCTGGAGCGCTGCCGGAGTGATCCTGAGTTCCTACGTCCGCAAGGCAAGATCTGGACCAGCTTCTCCGAGTGGGCCGCCAGGTTCGCCGACGCCGTGACAGTTTCGAATGTGCCCCTCGCCGCCCGCTATGGGGGCACGGTAATACCGCACGCGAGGGACGAGCGTGTCTTCGATCCCGGCCTCTATGATCGGGACGAGGCACGGGCTCGATTGGGACTGAACACGCGGGACCGGTTGGTTCTCTTCGCCGGAACTCCTCGTCGTCACAAGGGCATCCAGAAGGTAGCGGCTGCTCTCGACCGCATCGGGGATCCGCGGAACCGGTTGGGCATACTCGCAACTCGGGAACTCAAGGACCTCAAGCCGCTCTTGGCGGGGCTCGATCAATGGATCGAGCCCATACCAGCGCAACCATTCTCCCGTCTGCCCCAGCTGCTACGCGCCGCTGACGCCATCTGCATACTGCAAGATCCGGCAAGCGAGGTGAGCCGGTGGCAGATACCGGCAAGGATCACTGACGCGCTGGCCATGGGAATACCGTGCCTCGCTACGCCCACGCCGCCGCTCCTGTCGTTGATCGACGACGGTGCCTTGGTCTCGGTGGCGGAAGACGACCTCGCCCAGCCCCTCGAACGCATGCTGGCTGACGAGGCGCTCCGAGCCGAACAGGCCCGCCATGGGCGCGAACTCTTCCTCCGGCGCTTCAGCTATGCGGCCGTCAGGCCGCAGCTCGAACGTGTCCTCAGACGAGCAGCATCTGGTGTTGAAAAGGTCTCGACGGATGTTGCTTCCACCGTCTCGTTTCTACGCTCCACCTTTTCGCGTTCATCGCGAGAAACGGTCGCGCCCAGCGAAATCCCATCCGCTGCCGCCGAGCAGGCGGTAGTCGCCCCAAAGGAGCACAAGCGCCCCCGGCCGGCTCCGAGACGCTTGAGCGACGACCGGATTGACATCGCCATGTTCTGGAGACAGAACGACAGCGGGCTGTACGGGCGCCGTCAAGACATGCTCGTGAAGTACCTGGCGACCTCGCCGAAGGTTCGCCGGATCGTTCACTTCGACAACGCCATCTCGGTGCCGGCTTTGCTCACCCATAGGAGGGATGGACGCAGGGATCGCTATAGCCAGGCGTCTCTCGTCTTCAGGCAGACGATGCGACGCATCAAGGGAACGCAACCTCATCCGAAGGTGCGCGCACACACGTTCGTGTACCAAGGAGGCGACTGCGAGCCGGGCGCTCGGCTCCGACGGCTCGTACCCTCCCGTAGTCAGTACGAGGCCTATGTCGGCGACGTGCTCGCCCGGAACGGCTTCGGCACGCGACCAGTCGTATTCTGGGCGTTTCCCACGCACCGCGACTTTCCCGAACTCGTTCGCTGCTTCCGCCCCGATCTGGTCGTTTCCGACCTGGTCGACGACACCCGAACCTGGTCCTCAGAGGAACACCAGGAACGCCTGACCAGGAACTACGCCGAGATCCTCGGAATGAGCGATCTGGTCACCGCCAACTGTGAGTCGGTCAAACAGGCGATGCAGGAGTTCTCGCCCGAGATACATGTCGTCCCCAACGCGTGCGAACCTGTTGTTCGTCCAGCCAGGCGTCTCAGACGCCCACATGAACTCCGCCACCTCCAAGGGCCCATCATCGGCTACGTCGGCAACCTTTCCTCGCGCATAGACATCGACCTGTTGGAACGGATGGCGTTGAGCCGGCCCCACTGGCAGTTGGTACTCATCGGGTCTGCTCACCTCAGTCGAGACATCCTCGGCCTTCGCCACCTGAACAACGTCCACATGCTCGGCATACGTCCCTATCGACGGCTACAGGCATACCTCCAAACCTTCGACGTGGGAATGATCCCCCATGTGAATGACGCCATGACCCGAGTCATGAACCCCCTGAAGGTGTTCGTGTACGCGGCTGCCAATCTCCCGGTCGTTTCCACTGCCGTCGAGAATCTCAAAGAGATGCAAGCACTCATCAGAGTGGCGGAGAATCATGAGGACTTCATCCAGAAGGTGGAAGAGGCGCTACGGGAACATCGAAGACCATCCCTCAGTCCCGAGACGTCCTCCTTGCTTCTCACCCACTCTTGGCCGCGTCGCGTCGACACCGTGCTCGAACTCATCGATGCCCGGCTTTCCATGGGGCATACCTCATGATGGCTGCGCTGGTAATCGTCATCGGACTTGTCCTCATCGTCTTGGGACTCTGCATGCTCATTCTCGCGGATCGGCGGCGCCGGTTGGAGCGAGCGCTGGGCCTTCTAGCGCAGCTGAACGACGAGCGGCGTGCGCGAGCATCGGCCGAGCGGCGTCTGGCCCGAGTTGAGAAGGAGCTTCAGAACAACACCAAGCAGCTGGAACGGGCGGACAACGAGAGGGCTCGCACGAGCGAGGTCAAGCGGATACATGCAAGCTTGGGAGCAGCTCTTCCTTCGGGAGCAGGGCCAATCGCCGTCGTGAGTCGAGGTGACGACGCCCTGATTCGCTTCAAACACAACATCGGCTGGCACTTTCCTCAGACCAACGAGGGCGTATACGCCGGCCATCATCCCAAAGACAGCGACGCCGCAATCAAACTCTTGGAAGACGTGTGCCGACGCGGTGCCCGGTACCTGCTCATCCCTGACTCATCATCCTGGTGGATGGATCATTATGCGGGCTTTCGCGACTATCTCACGACCAAGTACCAACGCGTCAACCAGCCGGGGGACGGGATCAGTGCGCTGTTTCAACTCACCACAGAAAGGCAGCGCCAGGAGCACAACTCCCCCCACGAGCAGCTCGTGCGCGGATTGCGCTACGAGACCCACTCAACGCGCCCAAAAGAGGACGCCTGTGCCCGCGGAAGACAAGAGGAGGAGCCAGAGATGTCAATGAGGACGTGGAGTTCGACCAATGGCGATGGTGTAACCCATGATGGACTCCTCCTGCCACCCCCACGGCTCCGCTTCGGAGGATCGAAACTTCGTGACGACGATGACTATTACATCGCATCCGCCTGCGGGCTGACGGACACCCTGCGGCAACGCTGCGCGCTGACAACCACGAGCCGCGTACTCGACGTTGGTTGCGGCCAGGGCAGACTACTCATCGGCATCCAAGCAACGATGGACAGGGTCGCCGAATACGTCGGGTTCGACGTCCATGGGCCATCAATCGACTGGGCCTCGAAGCACCTCGCCCGGGCACCATGGATCCGGTTCGAGCGCGTCGACGGGCACAACGATCGCTACAACGCGGCGGGCAGGGTTGCTATTGACGCCATCCATCTCCCGGCTGCATCCTCAACCGATGGGAAGTACGACTGCATCGTGCTTTTCTCCGTGTTCACGCATATGCGTCTACAGGAGATCGTTACCTATCTAGGCGAAATACGTCGCGTTCTCTCTCCGCAGGGCCGAGCCTACGTGACCGCGTTCGTGGAGGATGGCGTACCTGACGAGGTCGAAAACCCGCCGGAATATGGCTACGGCGAGAAATGGTCGGGACCGTTGCACTGTGTGCGCATCAATCGCGATGCCTTCGAGCACTACGTCTCCGCGATGGGCCTACAGATCGAAGATTTCCAGTACCGCGAGAACGACGTTCATCAGTCCAGCTATGTACTCAGCTCAGCTCGCTAACGCTTCACAAGGATGCCCAACTGCTGTCATGGAGCGGGTCGGTGGGACGCTTCGTAGTCACAACGATGGCTCTCGTGCTGCTATCCGCGCCTTCCTGTCGAGACATCGGCGGGAACCCTCAAGTACCACTCATGCAACGAGGAGCGCCAGCGGATGTCTCAGGGCTTCCAACGCCTCTTGAGTACCAGATGCGTCTCAATGGGCGATCGTTTCTACAGGACAACCTCTGGACGCACGATCACGTTCAGTACGCAGTATGGGTCGACGTCGCCCTCAACCCAATCATCGGCAGAAGGGAATACAAGCATGGAGAATGGGAGGTCTTCGACTTATCCACCTTACCTGGGAACCCCCTCGATTCCCCTGGCGAGCGAGACCAGCACAACGTCTATTCCCTTGGCGTCGACAGTAGAGGTTACGTGCATGTTGCCGGGAACATGCATGTGGACAGGCTCCGATACGTTCGCACGGCCGAATCGGGCAACATCCGCTCCTGGATTGCTCCAGGGATGGTGAGCCGAGACGAGAACGAGGTGACGTATCCGACGTTCGTCAAGCCCAAAGACGGGGAGCTGATCTTTCTCTATCGCGATGGCCACCCCGGTTTTGGAAACATCATTATGAACGTCTTCGAGCCGACAACGCTCACCTGGTCACGGCTGTCGAAACTCATCGACGGCAGATCCAGCGGAGAGAGTCCATACCTTCAGCACGTAGCGGTGGACGAGCAAGGAGCCATCCATGTCATGTTCGTGTGGCGTTCGGATCCAGATCCAAGCAGCAACAGCGATATTTCCTACGCAAGATCACCA
The DNA here is from genome assembly GCA_030862025.1 of Actinomycetota bacterium. GTDB lineage: Bacteria > Actinomycetota > Nitriliruptoria > Nitriliruptorales > JAHWKO01 > JALYGD01. The sequence goes on from JALZEO010000281.1 coordinate 5,520, forward strand.
GACGGAGGACGGACCTGGCAACGGTCTGACGGAGCGCTGCTCGATCAGCCGATAACCCACGCCAGCTCGGAGGTCATCGTCGACACGCCTCCGTACGGCTCCGGACTCCTCAATGGTGGAGGACTCGACGTGACCCCTTCAGGGTCGCCCCACGCAGCGTTCGTCTTCCGTAAAGGTAGCGGTTGGCAGGTCCGACACGTTTGGCTCGACGATGAGGGCTGGCACAGCGAGGCAATAGGTCCACTCGATCCCGGCAGTACGCGGCCCGCGGTTCTGACACAGGGAGACGATGTCTTCTTCCTCGCGACCATGCCAGATCGGCGGGAAATGGAGGTGGTGCTGCTGAAAGTGACTGCCGGGTCGGTTGAGAGTCGGATAGCGCTCATGAAGATCGACGTACCCGGATGGGAACCCACCTATGACACGTACGCCCTGGATGAGAGTGGTGACTTGAGCATGATCGTACCGCTCGAAGCAGGGTCATCCGGTGAGGGAGCGATCGCGACTTTCGACCTTACGCGAATCTCGGGACCGTTGCCCCATCGAGACGCCGCGTGAGACATGCCTCCTCTCGGACCGTCTCCCGTGTGGTAATAGCCGGCGCGCTGGCTGACAAAGCCGATGTCGGCGGACACCTGTGGATGGTGCTGCAGTATGTGCGGGCACTGCAGCGTCGAGGCATCGACGTCTGCCTGGTCGACAGACTGAATAGTGTCGCTGACCCGGGACGACACCTCAAGAACATGGCGACCACCCTGCGATCGTTGGGCTTCGCTGGGACGTATGTGCCTTTGGATGTCCTTGACGCCTGTCCAGATTGTCGAACCGCGGTCAGCGACTACCTGAGCGGCTGCGACCTCCTCATCAACATCAACGGCTACCTGCAAGACGAGGAACTCCTCAGCGCCGCGCCACTCAAGGTCTTTCTCGACATCGATCCGGGTTGGCCGCAGATGTGGCAGGAGCTGGGGCTCGCGGACACCCTGGCGGACCACGACGCATACGTGACCGTCGGGGCGAACATCGGCAGGCCTGGCTGCGTGATTCCGACCTGCGGTGTGGAATGGATCCACACCCGCCCTCCGGTCGTGCTCGAGGAGTGGCCGGTAGCGTCGCGCTCGAACGGAACGTTCACCTCCGTCGCCAGCTGGCGGGGCGCGTTCGGTCCGATCGACTACAAAGGCCACACCTACGGGCTGCGAGCCCACGAGTTCCGCAAGTTCATGGACTTGCCGCGCCGAACGGGCGCGCCGTTCGAGGTCGCCCTCCACATCCATCCAAACGAAGGCACCGACCTCGCGCGGCTGGACGGCGCTGGATGGCGGCTGGTGGACCCACGGGAGG
>JALZEO010000284.1 GCA_030862025.1 Actinomycetota bacterium
GCCCTCATCCACCACTTCAAACTCACCACCGAGGGCTTCGCGGTACCGCCCGGCCAGGTCTACGTGCCCGTCGAGTCGCCACGTGGCGAGTTGGGGTACCACGTCGTGTCGAACGGCACGACGAAGCCGTACCGCGTCCACGTCCGCGACCCCTCCTTCGCCAACCTCCAGTCCATGGACCACATGACGCGGGGCCACCTCGTCGCCGACGTCATCGCGGTCGTCGCGAGCCTCGACCCCGTCATCGGCGGCTGCGACCGATGACCACCCGGGGGAACGGCGGCGAAGCCGCTGGGCGGGCGGGGAAAGACCGACCCACACCCCGATGACGATGGTGCCCTCACACAACTGCTGAGAGGAGGAATAAGGGCCATGGCGCTGTCGGAGAAGACGAACGAGGCAGCCGACCGCATCATCGCCCGCTACCCCCAGCCCCGCTCGGCGCTCATGCCGCTCATGTACCTCGTCCAGTCCGAGCACGGCTACATCACCGAGGAGGGGATCGCCTGGTGCGCGCAGAAGCTGGGGCTGACGAAGGCGGAGGTCCAGGCCGTCCAGACCTACTACGAGATGTTCGAGCGGGAGCCCATAGGCGACTGGCTCATCACCGTCTGCTGCAACTTCTCGTGCAAGGTGCGGGGCGGGCAGCGCATCTTCGACCGACTGGTCGAGATCCTCGGCGGGGAGCACGACCACGAGGCCGGCGTGGCGGTCGAGGACATCATCTGCCTGGGCAACTGCGATGACGCCCCGGTCGTGCAGATCAACTACCAGAACTACAAGAAGGTCAGCGTCGAGCGTGCGGAGGAGCTGTTGGCCGCCTGCCGGCGGGGCGAGCCCCCGGTGTGTGATACGACCGGGCGCGTGCCCGAGCCGTTCTCCGTGGTGTCGTGGCGCTTGTCCGGTGCCGATGACGGCCCGGTGCTGCACGCCGGCGCCGTTCGCGGCGTCGAATCGGACGTGACGGGCTTCGAGAAGCCGACGACCGAGCGGGTCTTCGAGGAACTCAAGTCGCTCGGCGATCCTGGAGTCCACGCGCCGGGTACGGAGCACGGCGACGCCAGTCGGCCGGACGCCGGGATCGAGCGCCCCGACCACCTGCCGGACGACGGTGTGACGCTGGAGGAGCGGGCCGCGTCGCCGGACCGCGAACCCCAGGACGCGCAGCTGCAGGAGGAGCATCCGCTCGACGCTCGCACCTACGACGCGTCGGAGTCGGGCGAGCAGAAGGCCGCTGCCTCCGAGCAGCAGGCCGGGGAGGAGACGTAGTGGTCGAGCAGTTGAAGGTGCTGAGCAAGCGCTTCGACGTGGAGGATGGCTGGACGCTGCGCGGCTACGAGCGCACCGGCGGCTACACAGCCGTGCGCAAGGCGCTGGAGATGGACCCGAACGACATCACCCAGGTGGTGAAGGACAGCGGGCTGCGCGGCATGGGCGGGGCCGGCTTCAAGACCGGGATGAAGTGGTCCTTCATGCCCCAGGAGCCGACGCGGCCGTCTTACGTTCTTTGCAACGCCGACGAATCCGAGCCGGGCACCTACAAGGACCGCTGGTGCCTCGAGCTTGACCCCCACCAGATCCTGGAGGGGCTCATGATCATGGCGCTCGCGCTGCGCAGCCAGCACTCCTACATCTACATCCGCGGCGAGTACGAGTTCCCGTGCCAGAGGCTCGCGAACGCCATGCGCGAGGCCTACGAGGCCGGCTACCTCGGCGAGGACATCTTCGGGAGCGGCCGGCGCTTCCATGTTGCCATCCACCGCGGCGCGGGCGCCTACGAGTGCGGCGAGGAGAGCGCCCTGCTCGACTCCCTCGAGGGCCGTCGCGGTCAGCCGCGTATCCGTCCGCCGTACCCGGCCCAGATGGGCGTGTTCGGTTGCCCCACGACCGTGAACAACGTTGAGACGCTCTCCAACGTGCCGCACATCATCGAGCACGGCGCCGAGTGGTTCCGCCAGTGGGGCACCGAGGACAGCCCCGGGCCCAAGCTCGTGTGCCCATCCGGCGAGCTGCGCAAGATGGGGGTCTTCGAAGTCCCGCTCGGCACGACGGTGCGGGAGGTGGTGGAAGAGCTGTGCGAGGGGATGGTCGACGACCGTCCGGTGAAGTTCTTCGTCCCCGGTGGCTCGAGCGTGCCGATGCTGCCGGGCGACAAGGTCGACGTTCCGCTCACCTTCGAGGACATGAAGGAGGCCGGGAGCATGCTCGGCACGGCCGCGCTCATGGTCTTCTCCGACCGCACGTGCACTGTCGATGCGGCCTTGAACTGGACCCGGTTCTACGAGAAGGAGTCCTGCGGCAAGTGCACTCCGTGCCGTGAGGGGACGTACTGGCTGTCGCAGGTCCTGACGCGCATCGAGACCGGTCGTGGTCGCTTGGCGGACATCGACCTCGTGGTCGACATCTGCAAGCAGATCGAGGGCCGCAGCCTGTGCGCCTTCGGGGATGGTGCCGCCCAGCCCCCGCTCTCGGCGGTCCACCATTTCCGGGACGAGTGGGAGGAGCACGTCCGCCTCGAGCGCTGCCCGCTAGGCGCGACACCTCCAGATCCGCGGCCGAAGCTGCTTCCCCTCGCGGAGTCCCGGGCAGGGACGATCGAACCGCCCGGCGTTCCGCAGGCTGCTTACGCCTCGAGGGATGCGTGGGGAGCGTCATGAGCGAGCGCGTTCTTCCCGCCTCGCATCGGGGCTTCGAAGAAGAGACGGTGACGCTGACCATCGACGACAAGGAGGTCACCGTCCCGCAAGGGACGCTCATCATCCGGGCGGCCGAGAAGCTCGGCATCTTCATCCCGCGCTTCTGCGACCACCCCCTGCTCACGCGGGCGGGAGCCTGCCGCCAGTGCGCCGTCGAGGTGGAGGGTCAGGGCAAACCGGCGATGGCCTGCACGATGAGCTGCGAGGACGAGATGGTGGTGAAGACGCAGCACACCTCGCAGCTCGCCAAGGAGGCGCAGGTAGCACAACTCGAGTTCCTGCTGATCAACCACCCGCTCGACTGCCCCATGTGCGACAAGGGCGGGGAATGCCCGCTGCAGGACCAGGCGCTTGAGTGGGGGCCCGGCGAGTCGCGTTTCGTCGACGAAAAGCGCCGCTACGAGAAGCCGGTCGCGCTGTCTCCGAACGTCCTACTCGACCGCGAGCGCTGCGTGCTTTGCGCCCGCTGCACCCGCTTCGCGCGCGAGATCTCCGGCAGGCCATTCGTCGAGCTGTTCGAGCGCGGTGCCCTGCAGCAGGTCGCGATGTTCGAGGACGAGCCCTACCTCGACTACTTCTCCGGCAACATCATCCAGATCTGCCCGGTGGGTGCCCTCACCTCGGCGTCGTACCGCTTCCGCGCCCGCCCCTTCGACCTCGAGTCGCGTCCGAGCGTCTGCAACCTCTGCTCCGCCGGGTGCACCCAGAACGTCCATTCCCGCCGCGGCGGCGTGATGCGCCAGGTGGCGCGCACGAACATGGACGTGAACGAGATGTGGAACTGCGACAAGGGTCGATTCGCGTTCACCTACCTCACGCACGAGCTTCGGCTCACCGAGCCTCAAGTTCGTAAGGAAGGCGACCTCGTCGGCGTGTCGTGGAC
>JALZEO010000317.1 GCA_030862025.1 Actinomycetota bacterium
GCTCAGGATCCGGTCCTCGTGGACAGACCCCTTATCGAACTGCGACAATGCTGCTCTTTCGGACCTGATGTGGGCTCGAGCGTAACGCGACCCGGCGCCCGACCGTACTCACGCCATGCGTAGGACGGTCGTGGCCTGCCTCGGTCATCAGGCAGCCGACGACTGCCCGCTTCAATGGCGCAGCGGGGCTGCGACCTCCTCGATGAAGCGGTCGTAGAACTCGGCTCGCTCCCGCTCGTCATCCAAGTGGAAGTCTGGGACTATGAACTCGTCCACTCCTGCGTCGCGGTAGGCGAGCAAGGTCTCGGTGAGCTCGTCCGCCGTGCCCACGATCGACCTCCCATGACGGGCGCGCTCACGCGTATCGTCGTTCTTGGCCCGGCCCTCGCGCAGAAAGACGAACGCGTTCGCGCTGCGGGCAATGGTCGAGGGGTCACGGCCAACCTCCTCGCAGTGACCGTCTAGCACATTGTTCTTGTGCCGCATCACCCCCGGATCGCCCCAGGTGTTCCAGGCGTCCGCGTGTTCGGCGGCAATGCGCAGGGTCACCTTCTCGCCGCCGCCACCGACCAGGAGCGGGAGCGGATCCTGGATCGGCTTCGGATCAAGCGGTGCCCCCTCGAGCGAGTAGTAGCGGCCCGAGAAGTCCACCCGCTCCCGAGTGGTGAGTGCCTTGATCACGCGACAGGCCTCGTCGAGCCGCTCGAGCCGCTCCCGAGTCGGGGGGAAGGCGATGCCGTAACGCTCGTGCTCGTTGCGCTGCCAGCCCGCCCCGATGCCGAGCGTCAAGCGGCCACCGGAGATGTTATCGACCGCCGCGGCCTGGTTCGCGAGCACGGCCGGATGGCGGTAGGTGTTGCCGCAGACGAGGGTGCCCAGCCGGAGCCGAGGCAGCGCCACGGCGAGGGCGGCGATAACCGCCCAGCACTCCAGGCTGTCCCCCCGCGGATCGTCGGCGTCGGGCATGAAGTGGTCGGCGAACCACACGCCGTCCCAGCCGGTGTTCTCCGCCTGCCGAGCGAGCGCGAGGACCGAGTCCCAGGCCTGCATCGGACTCGGCCAGACACTGAACCGCATACAGCGCTCTCCCGCCGTGCCCTTTGCCCAACCAACCTACGACCGTAGACCACGACCAGCTTTCGCGTTGCGAGGTCCCGTAGCGTCCGAGGCTTCCTCACGGCTCGGAGATGCTCCCCCGAAATCACCGCCTGTAAGCACGCTATGCCGGACTGTCATCGTTGACGACGTGGGGTAATGGGGCGTATGGTGGCGCGGAGTGGAGGGCATAGGAGGAAGTCGGGCGCCTGGTCAGGGTCGTTCGAGCCTCCCTCGACGCAGTGGCGAGACGGTTGAGGTGAGTGGAGGGCGGTCGTGTTCCTCGGCGAGCACCAGCACACGCTGGACGCCAAGGGTCGAGTCATCCTCCCCGCGCGCTTCCGCGAGCGGCTGGCCGCCGGTCTTGTCTTCGTGCCCGGCCACGATCGCTGCATAGACGTCTATCCAGTGGCGAGCTTCGAACGCCGCGTCGAGCAACTCCGCGCACTGCCACGCGAGGATCAGCGCGCTCGCGCCTACCTGCGCGTGTTCCTCGCCGGAGCCCATCAAGACGCTCCCGATGGGCAAGGACGAGTCACCGTTCCTCCCCGTCTGCGGGACTATGCGGACCTCGACAAGGAACTGACGATCGTGGGCGCCGACGAAAAGGTCGAGGTCTGGGATCGCACGACCTGGGAGGACTACCGCGAACAGGCCGAAGCTCAGTTCGCCGGCCTCGACACGCCGTTCGACCCTCCGCACGCGGCAGCAGGATGAACGACTGGAGAACACGCCGTGTACGCCCCCGAGCTCGCGACCGTGAGCTCGGCCGTGGGAACGGGTGCGCCTGCAGCCCTCTTCACGTCACGCCGGGGTGGAGAAGGGAGGCACCTCGAGCCATGAGCGACGGCTCCGGGCAGTCTCACATCCCGGTCATGGTCGACCGAGTCGTCGAGTTGCTCGTGGATGCACCGCCTGGCGTCGTCGTCGACTGCACCGTGGGGGCTGGAGGCCATGCCCGCAGCGTGTTGGAGGCGCGCACAGCTCGCCACGGCACCGCGACTCTTGTCGGCCTCGACCGCGACCCCGAGGCTCTGGGGTTGGCGCGGGAAAGCCTCGCGGACATTTCCACCGGGGCCACGTTGCGGCTGGTCCATGCCACCTTCGAGGCATTCGACGAGGTGCTCGACCGGCAGGGGATCGGTGCGATCGCGGGGGTCCTCTATGACCTCGGCATGTCGTCCATGCAGGTTGATCGTGCTGAACGCGGCTTCAGTTACCGCCACCGCGGTCCACTTGACATGCGTATGGATCCCGCTCAGAAGGTCACCGCAGCTCAGCTTGTCAACCACGCGACACGAGCAGAGTTGGCGCGGATCATCGGCAGCTACGGTGAGGAGCGCTTTGCCCAACGGATCGCGGCCGCCATCGTGCGGCGACGACCGTTCGAGGCCACCGACGAGCTCGCGGACACTGTGCGGGAAGCCATCCCCGCCGCCGCCCGCCGCCGCGGCCCACATCCGGCGACGCGTACCTTCCAAGCCCTACGCATCGCCGTAAACCGCGAACTCGAGGCGCTCGAGGCGTCCCTGCCCCGCGCCATCGAACGTCTCGGGGCCGGCGGCGTCTGCGTCGTGCTGTCCTACCACTCCCTCGAGGATCGTGTCACGAAGCAGGTGTTCGCGGATGCCGCACGAGGTTGCATCTGCCCGCCGGGATTGCCGGCCTGTCTCTGCGGTCACGAGCCCCTCGTCGATGTTCTCACGAGGCGTCCCGAGCGACCTTCTGCCAGTGAGATCGCCGTCAACCCCCGCGCCCGCGCCGCCCGCCTGCGGGCCGTGCGCCGACGCGCTCCCACGACACCCGATGAGCTGTCTTAGGCCTGCAAGACAGCGACGGAGAGGATTCCATGAGCGCAGCTCCCCTGCACACTCCCTCCCCACCAGCACCAGCCTCCACCCCGCCCCGGCTGCGCCTCGTGCGGCCGGTCCCCCGACGGCGCCGGGTTGGCTTCGCCGTGCTCCTGTCGAGCATCTTCACCGTGGCTGTTTTCGCCACCGTCGCCATCAACGCGCTCGCAGCAGGGGACGCGGTCGCGGCACTGCAGATCGAGAGGGACGTCGAGGAGGCCGAGAGCCGCTATACCGAGCTCGTGGCGAAGGTGGCCAAGCTCGAGGACCCGGCACGGATCGAACGGGTCGCCACGAAGGAGCTCGGAATGATCCCGGCGAGAGGAGCGCGTTTCCTCGTGGTTGACCGGCCCGCGGCTGAAGACCTTGCCGCTGCACCGGGACAGGAGGATGTCAGCCCACGCACCGATCCTCTCAAGCCGGTCCTGTCGGTACAGCGCTAGATGCAGCAAGGTGGGCGGGAAGGCCGCCGGGGATCCACGCTCGAGCGTGGCGCCGGGCGGCCGGCGTACGGACGTAGGAAGCCGGCCAGTCCTCCCGACTCATCCAAGTCCCACTCCCGCCAGGCTGGTGGCGACTCTCGCCCTCGCCGCCGCAACCTGTCGACTCCTCGGGTCGTCGCCGCGCTCGTGGTCTATCTCGTCGTCTTCGTCGCCGTCGGCTACCGACTCGTGACCGTTCAGGTTGTCCGCGCCTCGGAATACGCGGCCCTCGGTCAGCAACAGCGCGCACGCACCATCGACCTGCACGCCCGACGGGGACGCATCTACGACCGAGATGGGGACGTGCTTGCCACGTCGGTCGACGCCGCGACCATCTACGCCGATCCCCGTGCCTACCGGCCAACCGTCCGCAACGGCGGGGTGACCGTGCCCGCTGCCGCCGATCCCCGCCAGGTGGCGGGCAGGATCGCAGCGGTACTCGGCGTCAAGCCCGCCTCGGTCGAGGCCCGGCTGCGGAAGGACGCCCACTTCGTCTATGTCGCACGACAGGTTGATCGTGCCTTGGGCGAGCGCATCGACAACCTCCGCCTGCCGGGGATCGGGGTCTTGACCGAGCCCGACCGGGTCCACCCCGCCGGCCCCCTCGCCGCCCAGGTCCTGGGATTTACGGGCGTCGATGGCGAGGGCCTGGCAGGTTTGGAGCTGCAGTACGACCACCTGTTGGCTGGCAAGCCCGGCAAGCTCGCACTCGAACGCGCCCCCGGGGGCCTCTCCATCGCCTCGGCCGATCGTGAGCTCGTCCCGCCCACTGCAGGCACTGACATCGTCCTCAGCCTCGACCGGGAGATCCAGCACGTCGCAGAGCGTGCAGCCACCGCCGCGCTTCAACGAACCCGTGCCAAGGGCGTCACGGTCGTCGTGCTCGAGGTCCACACCGGGGAGGTGGCGGCGATGGCGAGCGTGCCCAGCTTCGACCCCAACCACCCCGAGAGGTCGGATGCGGCCCGACAGCGCAACCGGGCGGTCACAGACATGTTCGAACCCGGATCGGTACAGAAGACCGTAACTGCCGCGGCCGCTCTCGAAGAAGGCCTGGTGGCGCCTGACAGCGTTTACACGGTCGGGAGCACGATCAGGGTCGGCTCGAAGACGTTCGCTGAGGCGCACAGACACGCGACGAAACCGATGACGTTGCGCCAGATCATCGAGGAGTCCTCCAACGTCGGAACCATCCAGATGGCCCTTCAGATCGGCGAGGAGCGGCTCGAGCGCTACCTCACGGCTTTCGGCTACGGACGCCCGCTCGGCCTTGGCTTCCCGGGTGAGTCTTCAGGGTCTTTTCCCCGCGTCGAGGACTGGTCCGCGACGAGCTTGCCGACGATCGCGATCGGCCAAGGGGTGGCGGTGACGCTCGTCCAGGCCGCCCACGTGTACGCCACGCTGGCAAACGATGGCATCGCCGTCCAACCGCGGCTGGTACGCGGTACCGTCGGAGACGATGGCCGTCTCGTACCGCTGCCAGCTCCCACCACGCGCCGGGTCGTCAGCGCGGAGACGGCGCGACAGACGCGCGAGATGCTCATCGAAGTGGTGAGCGGCGAGCGGGGCACCGGGAAGCTGGCTGTCGTGCCAGGTTACGCCGTGGGAGGGAAGACCGGCACGGCTCGCAAGCCACTCGAAGGGGCACGCGGCTATTCCGGGGAGTATGTCGCCTCCTTCGTCGGGATCGCGCCGATCGAAGCGCCGCGCTTCGTCGTGGCGGTCATGCTCGACGAGCCCA
>JALZEO010000321.1 GCA_030862025.1 Actinomycetota bacterium
CTGGTCAAGCACCCCCAGTTGCGAGACAACCCGCTGCGCGTCTCCCCACCCCGCGACGCCGGCGCCCGGGAAATCTGGTCGGCCTATGAGCACCGCTACGACCTCGACCAACCTGACGTCCTCGAGATCTACCGGCGTTGGCGCGAGCTCGCGGCTGCCTACGACGCGCTGCTCCTCGGCGAGGTGTATCTGCTCGACCCGAGGAACGTTGCTCGCTACGTCACCGGCCAGGACGGGCTCCACGCGGCACTGTGCGTCACACCGACCCGAGTCGGCTGGGGCGCCGACCCCATCCGCACCACGCTGTGCGAAGGTGTCGCTGCAGGCAACAGCTACTTCGCGTGGCCCATGAGCAGCCACGATGATCCTCGGGCGCCGACCCGCTTCGGCGGGGGTACGCGCGGTTCCCGGCGGGCTATCGCGTTCCTCACCCTGCTGGCTGGGCTGCCTGGAATCCCATTCCTATACCAGGGTGACGAACTAGGACTCTGCGACGGGAAGGTTCCCAGGGAGCGCGCAGTGGACCCCGTCGCAGTCCGCAACGTCGCGGATGGAGGCCGCGATGGGTCTCGCACTCCCATGCCCTGGCGGCCGGGGGCGGGTATGGGGTTCACGAGCGGCGAACCGTGGCTCCCGTTCGGCGGGCGTCGTGCAGTGGACACCGTCGCGGTGCAGCACCGAGAAGCCGGCTCGTATCTGAATCGCACCCGTTCGCTTCTGAGTACGCGCCGTTCCAACCACGACCTGAGCGGCGACAACCCCGTCGAATGGCTGACTATGGGTGGCCAGCTCGTCGCCTACCAGCGTGGCAACGCTCTCGTGGTGGCCAACTGCGGTCCGGGTGGTGCCCGTCTCGCGCTCCCGTACGGACAGTGGCAGCTGCTTTTCGTGTCCCAGGAGGCGGCCGAGATCCGCGACCAGGGGCTCGAGCTGGCCGAGGACACCGCCGCTGTGCTGAGCCTACGGCAACGTAGATGATCCTCGTCTGCGGCGAAGCCATCATCGATCTCACGCCGGCGCAGTGCGGCAGCGAGGACGGCTTTGTGGCGAGGCCCGGCGGCTCACCGCTCAACGTCGCGGTGGGACTCGCGCGCCTCGGTTCTCCCTGCGGGTTCTTCGGTCGCATCTCCGAGGACCCTTTCGGTCGAGAGCTCCACCGCCACCTCGAGCGGAACCGAGTCGACCTGACGTTCCTGCGCAACGGCTCCGAGCCAACGGCGCTTGCGTTCGTGGTGGCGAGCGAACAAGGGGAGGCGGACTACGTCTTCCGCTGGGACGGCACGGCCGACCGTCGGCTGCTCGCCCACGACCTGCCGGAGGCCCTTCCCGATCAGGTCGTGGCCCTCCACCTCGGCTCTGTCGGAACGACGCTCGAGCCCATGGCTTCGACGCTGGAGGCGCTCACCCAGCGCGAGCGCGGGCGGCGGCTCGTCTCGTTCGATCCCAATGTTCGTCCCCCACTCGTCCCCGAGAGGACCTCCTACCTCGAGCGCCTGGAACGGCTCGTCGAACTCGCCGACGTGGTCAAGGTGAGCGACGAGGATCTCGCATGGATAAGCCCGGACGAGTCCGCAGATGAGGTCGCGCGACGCTGGCAGGCCTCCGGGCCCGCCCTCGTTGTCGTGACGCTCGGAGCCGATGGCGCCTTCGCGATCGCAGCAGGAGGGGAAAGCGAGGCCAGCTCGCCGCGGGTGGAGGTCGTGGACACGGTGGGAGCCGGCGACGCCTTCACGAGCGGACTGCTCGCCTGGCTCGCGGACCTCGGGCGCCTCGACCGGGACTCGCTCGATCGGCTCGACACCGCCGAGCTCGACCAGGCGCTGGCATTCGCGGCGCGCGTCGCGGCCCTGACTTGTTCACGAGCCGGAGCGGATCCGCCGCGACGAGAGGACCTGGACAGGCGCTGACGCGAGCGGGAACGGGCACACGCTTTTCCGCGCAGGGATGGTCCCTAAACGTCCCCGAGGCTGGGGCCGTCACCAAGGCCGACGATCCGAGCACTTGTCCGGCGCCGCGGCTGCCTGCTGGAATTGGCCCGGCAGCCCAGGGTGGTTTTGGAGCCCGCGGTGGGCTTGGCTTGTCAAAACGCGCGACAGGGTTCTCCGAGACCGCGACGAAGGCGGGAGAAGGAGAGAAGCGTGTCCGAAGACCGCTACCCGGACGACCTGCGTTACACCCAGGAGCACGAATGGGCGCGCCGAGAAGGGGAGCTGGTTCGTGTCGGGATCACCCACTTCGCTCAGGATCAGCTCGGCGATGTCGTCTACGTCGACTTGCCGGTAGCCGGGGCACAAGTGAAGCGTGGACAACCTTTCGGTGAGGTCGAGTCCACGAAGTCTGTCGCGGATCTCTACGCTCCGGTTTCCGGCACGCTCGAGGAGCGCAACGAGGCCCTCGAGGACCGACCGGAGCTCGTCAACCAGGACCCTTATGGGGAGGGTTGGATGATCGCGATCCGACCCGATGAACCGGCCGAACTCGACGAACTGCTCACTTCCGAGCAATATCGCAGCAGACTCGGCTAGCAGAGCGGGAAGGGTCTCCGCAAATCGGGCGGGCGGGCAGATACCTCTTCGCCGCCTTCGTCTACGCTGGGCCATGCTGGGAGGCGGTGCCAGGACCCCTGTGGCCAGTGGCCGGAGAGTCTAACGTAACCTTCATCCTAGCATTGAGGCATCTGGCCCGGACGGCCAGCATGCGGAGGACCCATGTACTGCTCGCAGTGCGGCGCCAGGCTCATCGAGGGAGCCAACTTCTGTTCCCAGTGTGGAACGCCGACCGCTGGGGAGCAGGACGTAGAGCACACGACCGCCGCCATTGAGGTGGGAGCGCTCGATCCCACCTCGACGGTTGAGGGCGTCCCCAGCCTCGAGCCCGGCACAGGGATGCTCGTCGTCGTAAGGGGACCGAATGCTGGCGCAAGGTTCTTGCTCGACCGCGACCGGACGACCGTCGGCCGCCATCCCGATTCCGACATCTTCCTCCATGACGTGACCGTGTCCCGCCGTCACAGCGAATTGCTACGGGAGGGTCGGCGGTTTGCGATCCGAGACCTCGGGAGCCTCAACGGGTCCTACGTGAACGGCGCCCGCGTGGACGAACGCCTCCTCGAGAGCGGGAACGAGGTTCAGATCGGTCGTTTCAAGCTGCTGTTCCTCGGGGCCTCGGAGGATGCCGGGGTGATCGGTGGGCTCGTCTCGTGAGAACGTTCACCATCGGTGAAGTGCTGAACCGCCTGAAGGACGAGTTCGAGGACATCACCATCAGCAAGATCCGCTTCTTGGAGTCGGAGGGGCTCATTCATCCCGACCGAACCGAGTCCGGCTACCGGAAGTTCACCGATCACGACGTGGAACGCCTGAGGTACGTGCTGCGTACCCAGCGGGACCGGTATCTGCCCCTGAAGGTGATCAAAGAGGAACTGGACCGCCTCGACGCCGGTGTGCCGCTCGAGACACCGCCTCCACCCACACTCGAGGGGTACGCTTCGGTTCGCGGCAACCTCAGCGCCGATCGGGGGGACCAGACCCTTGCAGGGAGGGCTGTCGCTGCCCCCTTCGACCCACCCTCACCCCTCGACACCCCTCCCGCCGACGTCCAGCTGTCCATCGTCGAGCTTTGCGACGCTATCAACCTCGAGAACAGCGACGTGCAGGACCTACGTGATCACGGGTTGCTGCAGGGAGAAACGACCTTCGACGGCGATGATCTGCAGGTCGCCCGAGTCGCCGCGGAGCTCATGCGCCTCGGTCTCGAGCCCCGCCACCTGCGCATGTACCACCAGTTTGCCGACCGGGAGTTGGCGCTCTACCAGCAATTGGTCCTGCCCCTGCTCAAGCAACGCAACCCCGACAGCCGCCGCGTGGCCGTGTCACATCTGGACGACCTCGTCCGCCACGGGACTCGGCTGCACCGGATGCTTCTCGCACGGGAATTGCGGCTCCTCCTGCGCTCATGAGGCGAGGTGTCGTCCTCATCCCTGCGCTGGTCGCAGCCCTCGCCCTTGGAATGTTCCGAGAGCTGCCTTCGGCCCGTGCCGAGGTAGCCCGAGGGGCCGGAGCGCAGACCAACTCGACGGCCCGCGGGAGCGTTGCACGCCTCTCTGCCGAAGCCGCCCCAGGCGAAGACCCCGCTCTCGTACCGCTCGAAGTCCCGCGGTCGATCGGGCCCAGGGAACCGCCGCGAGGCTGGCCTGCACCGCCTGCCCTCTCGTCCCCCAGTTACCTTCTCGTCGCTGCCGACACGGGACAGGCGCTCGCCTCGAAGGACGCCGACCTTCGGCGTCCCGTCGCCTCCACGGTGAAAGTGCTCACCGCCCTGTCGGTGCTTCGTCGTGCTTCTCTCGACCAGATGCTGACGGTCGGGGAGGAAGTTCGCGGCTTGCCGTCGGACGCAGCGGCGGTCGGGGTCGAGCCGGGGGAGGCGTGGACGGTAGGAGACCTCCTGGAGGGACTCATCGCCCGCTCGGGCAACGACGCGGCGCTCGCGCTCGCGGTCGGGGTGGGCGGAACGGTTGAAGGCTTCGTGAACCTCATGGCCGGAGACGCCGCCACGCTTGGGCTCGACGGCGTCGCGCTCTATGAACCTGCCGGGTTGGGAGACCGCAATCGGCTGTCGGCGCGCGACCTCGCGGACATTACGCGCGCGGCGATGACGGACCCGCGATTTGTGGCCTTGGTGACACAGAGACTTGTCGACCTGCCTGGCGTGGGATCGATCCAGTCCCGCAACCGGCTGCTGCGCGAATATCCTGGCGCTCTGGGGGTGAAGACAGGATTCACAGCCATTTCCGGCCGGTGTCTCGTGGCGGCGGCCGAGCGCGATGGTCGCCGTCTGCTGGCCGTTGTGCTCGGTTCGACGCTCCCAGAGGGCCACTTCGCCGATGCGAAAACCCTGCTCGATTTTGGCTTCGCGAATTTTGCCAGCGTGCCGGTTGCGGGCGCTGATCCGAAGGTCGAGCTGCGGCTTCCGGGGAGATGGGTTGCCCTCGACGCGGCTCCGACGAGCCTGTTCGTGCCCGCCTCCGAGCCCGTGCTGGCCCTCGCGGTTCAGCCACCAGTGGAGGCCACTCCGGAACTCGCGACGACGCTGGAGGTCCGCTGGCGGGGGGTCGAACTCGGGAGCCTGCAGCTCTCGGGTGAGGCTCCCCGGGTGAGCAACCCGGCTGGAGCGGCCGCCGTTGGCGGCTGGATGAT
>JALZEO010000329.1 GCA_030862025.1 Actinomycetota bacterium
GTCTACGCCAGGCTCGACGACTTCGGGCGCCTCCACGCGGCCCGCTGGGTCGGGCGAGGCGGCTCGGCCGCGCTCGACGTGCGGGTCGAGAAGATGCTCGCAGAGGTTGCGGGCGAGCTCACCGCGCAAGGACGGTTCAGGCTGTGGTGCATCGACAGTGCAGACCGGACGGTCTCGACGCATCTCTTCCTTGCCGCCGGCGAGCAAGCGTCCTACTGGCTTGGGGGCTTCGATCGGGAGTGGAGGTCTCACAGCCCGGCCCTGCAGACCGTCCTCGTCGCCATCGAGGACGCGTTCGCACGCGGCGAGCGACGCCTCGACCTCGGTCCGGGCGGGCAGGACTACAAGTATCGGCTCGCCGACGGAGAGTCGCGGCTCGACTGGCTGCTTCTCTTGCCCGGCGGTCCCCTCCACCCGCTCGCGCGAGGAAGGCTCGCCGGGATCGAGCTGGTCCGCTCGCTGTTCGGCAGGCTGCCCACGCCCGTCCGCGAACGCATGCGCCGATGGTTGCGCAGAGAGTAGCCACCGGGTGCTGTCTCGCCGCCTCAACCCGGTCGTTGCCGGAGCCTTCGCAGCCTGCCGTGAGGCGATCGAGCCCGAGGGTCTGCAGGGGGTGCGGGCAACGGCTCGCCGGCGAGGACGGCGGCCGGCGCCTCGGTGACCATCCACTCAGCGCGAGCGGAGACGAGCTCGGCAGCTGCCGCTACGCCCGCGGTCAGGTCGGGCGAGCGCCCCGAAGCGGTGCCGTGAGCATCGGAGGCGATGACGTGGGCGAGTCCGTCGCGAACCATCGCGAGCGCCAGATCGCGCGCCGGGGAGCGCCTCCGCCCGCCGCTCAGGGTCGATGCGGTGATCTGCATCAGGACGCCGCTGGCCACCATGGCGGCGACCCGCTTCGGCTGGTGCTGAAAGGCGCCACTGCGCTCCGGATGTGCGAGCACGAGGCGAAAGCCGCGAGCCGCGACCCCGAGGAGGAGGTCCTCGAAGCGGGGCGGCACCCGGCCGTACGGCGTTTCGATCAGCAGGTCGCGCCCGGCTTGACGGTAGGAGACCAGCCGCAGCTCCTCGTCGCTGGCGCCGTGGGCCCACAGCAGGTCGAGCTCGCCGCCGGGGACGATCTCGAGCGCCAGGCTCCGCGCGGCGACGCGGTCGCTGAGCTCGCGGCACCGGTCGAGGAGCTCCTCGGGACGTACGCGGGGATGGTCGGCGCGCAGATGGGGAGTCGCGGCCATGACGGTGGTGCCGCTCTCGACGGCGGCCTCGGCGAGTGCGACGCTCGCCTCGATGTCGGCCGGTCCGTCGTCGATGCCGGGAAGGATGTGGGAGTGGAGGTCGATCATCGGGCGGTTGCCTTCCAGGCTCACCGGTCAGCGTCGGTCGCTGGTTCGGCTCGGCGTCCGACGACGGCGAGCAGGAGCCGCCGGTCCTCCGGACCGAAGGCCCGCAGGAGGAGCAGGCAGCCGACGAAAACGATCGCGCCGACGACAATGGGGACCGGCAGGGCGAGATCGCGCAGCGGCCAGACGGCGGCGGACATTACCGCTCCGGCGACGATCGGCTTCCCGAAGGTCCCGAACAGGCTCGCCCGCACGCCCGCACGTCGCAGAACCATCGTCATGAGCACCATCGCGAAGGCCTCGGCACCGAGCGTCGCCGCCGCGGCACCCTCGATGCCGAACGCCGGGATCGCGTACAGGTTGACCAGCGCATTGCCGCCCAGGGCGATCGCCCAGATGATGGCGACACGGTTCTGAAGGTTGAGCGCGTAACAGGTCATGGCCGTCACCCAGACCGGGATGGCGAAGATCGCGCTCGCCAGGAGAATCGAGAGGGCGCCGCTCGCTCTGAGGTACGACTCGTCGTAGAGCAGGTCGATGATCGGGCCCGCGAGGATCGCACCGCCCGCTCCGAGCGCGGTCCCGGCCATGCTCAGGTGGGCGACCGAACGAGCGTAGACCTCGGTCATGCGCTCGCGGTCGGTGGCGGCCAGGCGCGAGATCATCCTCGTAGTGGCGTCGACGTAGATGGCCGGGACGACGGTCAGCCCGAGCAGCACCCGGTAGGCGGCGCCGTAGAGGCCGGTCTCGATGTTGCCGCGGAAGGCGTGGACCATCACCGAGTCGAGGTAGGTGAGGATTCGGTGCAGGCCCTGGGAGGCGGCAAAGACCGCCGACACGGCCAGCGTCGTGCGCAGGCCCGACAAGCGCAGGCTGGGACGGCCGCTCCAGTGCCGCCGAAGGCGCCGCCAAGCCCAGGGTACGGTCAGTAGCGCGACCGCCAGCACTGCGATCGAGACGCCGATCACCCGGTACCCGAGCAATACCGCGACGCCGGCGGCCAGCGCCAGGCCGATCTCCCGTCCCGCCCTGATCACCGCGGCATCCCGCGCACGCTCAAGCGCGAGCAGGACTGCCTCGTAGGAGGCCGTGAGCACGCTCAGGACGCCCGCCGCGGTCAGCACGGCCACGACCACGAGCGTCGGTCGGTCATAGCCCGAGATCAGCCCGAAGCCGATCGCCACGGCGACCGCCACCACCCCCAGGCCCGCGCGCAGGATCAGGACGTGACCGAGGATGCGGCTAAGCGCTCCTGGCGAGCGAGCGCCTTCCCGCACGATGTAACCCCCCATCCCGAGCTGGATGAGCATCCCGAGGATGGCCGCGACTCCGACGCCGACGGTGTAGCGGCCGAAGTCCGCTCGCCCGAGCTCGCGCGCGAGCAGGATGACGACGGCGAAGGCGGCAACGCGTGACGCCACCTGCCCGAGGCCGAGCGAGCGGAGATTGCCCGCGAGCACTCGGGGGAACCCACCCTCTCGGTACTCGTGCTCATCGCTCGGTGGGCTCTCGGCATCGGGCTCCTGCTCCGAGCGCACCAACGGTCCGCCGTCCGCGACGCGACGGCGGCTCTCGAGACTCACCGGTCGATCCAGGCGACGGCCTCGCCGCCACGCAAGGCCTCGTAGAGAGCGATCCTGAGA
>JALZEO010000351.1 GCA_030862025.1 Actinomycetota bacterium
ATCACATCGTCGTCGAGGTAGAAGGCATAGTTCCCGACGACCTGGTCGAGCAGGAATTGGCGCTGCTGCGCCATGCCGCGCCTGGGTAGGTTGCGCCATACCTGCACCTCGTGGTCCTTCGACTCCAGGAAGCGGACCACCGCCGCCACCTCCGGGGAGCGCGTCGCCGGTGTCTCGCCCTGGTCGGAGATCACGAGGCGGAAGTCCGGGAACGCTTGCAGCGCGACAGTCGACAACGTCACGCTCAGCGCCGCGGGCCGGTCGCAGGTCGGGATCAGCACGTCAACCTTGGGAGGGTGCCTTCTTGTCACGCCCTGGTCGACCACGCTCTCCCCCTCCGGGCAGACTCGGTGGCCAGGTTAGAAGCAGAGCCGCCCCCAGCCGAGGCGGTGCGACGGGGACCGGAGGATGTGATGGGGCTTCGAGTCGCGGTGTACACCGACGCGCCCGGGGTGGGCGGCGGGGAGATCGCGCTCGGTCACCTGCTGGCCCACGTGCCTGCGGACATCGACCTCCTTGTGCTCGGCACGAGCGCCCCGGTCGTCGACCACGTGGTCGCACGACGTCCCGGAACACCGTCGCGGCTGCTGCCGAGCTCGCCCCGCATCGGCGAGGTGGGTGTCGCCGCGGCTCATGCCCGGGCTCTGCGACTCTTCCGACCTGATGTGCTTCATGTCAACCTTCCTGTGCCGTGGTCGGGGTGGTATGGCATCGTCGCCGGCATCGGCTGTCCGGGCACGGCCGTCGTGGCCGTCGAGCAGCTTCCCATAAAGACCCAACTCGAGGTGGAGCGCAGGCTGAAGCGTCGCCTGTGTGCACGACTGGCAGCGCACGTCGCTGTCAGCGATCACAGCGCCCGGGAGGTCGAGGCCTATGCGCGGCTTCCCGCCGGGTCGGTGCAGGTCGTGCATAACGGTGTGCCAGATCTCGGCCCGGTGGAGCCCGTGTCACACGAAGGTGTCGTGCTTGTCGCGGTAGGCCGGTTGAACGCCCAGAAGGGCTTTGACGTCCTCCTCCAAGCTTTGCGGCAGCTGCACCACCCGGAGGGCGTACGGCTCCTGATCGTGGGGGGCGGTGAGGAGCACGAAGCCCTGACCCGGCAGTCGACCGCACTCAGCCTCGGCGATCGGGTGCGTATCACAGGCTGGACCGACCACGTGCGCGACTTCCTGTCTCAGGGCGACATCTTCGTCCTGCCCTCCCGCTCCGAGGGATTCCCCCTCGCGATCGTCGAGGCGATGCTCGCCGGGCTCCCTGTCGTCGCGACCGGAGTCGGAGGCGTGCCCGAGGCCGTGTGCGACGGGCAGAGTGGACTGCTCGTCCCCAAGGATGACCCGGAGCGCCTCGCGTCTGCCCTGCAACGGCTGATCGACGATCCCGAGCTCCGGGTGCGTATGGGTCGCCGGGGCCGACACCTCGCGACTCGGTTCACCGATGAGCGGATGGCGGGCAGGTATCTCGAGCTGTGGAGACAGCTGGTTCAGTGAGGGCACTCACCGCAGCGAGCACCACGGCGACCGGCAGGTCGTCAAGGCAGTTGGCCCGGTCGGGGAAGATGCACCTGGCGCTGTACCAGCACGACTGCTCGGTCATGTTGCGTGGCTTGCGCTCCTGGCAGGGCAGCGGTGAATCGAGGTTCACGTGCCCGGGCCGCAGCCCGAAGCGGCCGGCCGTGGTGGGCCCGTAGAGGGCAACCGTTGGCGTTCCAACCGCAGCGGCGATGCGCACCGGTCCGGTGTCCGGCCCGATGCAAACATCAGCCGCGGCCGCGGCCGCCGCGAGCTCACGCAGCTCGAGCCGGGGCAATGGGACCGCGGACCCGCCTTCGACGACTGCGGCCGTCAGCTCTCTCTCGTCGCCAGCCACCACGGCAACTCCTGCCCCGAACGATGCGGCGAGGTTCGCGGCCAGTGCCCTCCAACTCGCAGCCGGCCAGCGCTTGATGGCCATGCCGACGTCCGGGACGAACAGGACCCGCGGACGTCGCCCGCCCAGCGCCTGGTCGAGGCGGTGGCGTCCCCAAGCGCGCTCCTGAGGTTTGAGCGTGATCTGCGGCGGCAACTCGAGGAAGCGACCGTCGACGAGCCGGTCCCGGTTGAGGAGTTCGAGGAAGCGAAGATCGATGAGCTGGTCCTCGGGCGGGTTGCGCCAGAGGTTCGTGACCGTGGCGACCCGACCCCAACCCGCAATGACGCTGTCGAGTCCGCCGTACATGCTGTCGGAGACGACGACATCGAAGTCGCGGCTCGCACGGAGCCGACCTACCGCCGTGGCGACCTCCTCGGCCTCACCGCGTGGTAGCTCGAGGATCTCGTCGACCCACGGGTCATGGTCGAGCAGCTGACCCGCTGGCGGAAAGGTCACCACGGTGGTGTGCGCAGGTGCGTGAGTGCGGCCGAGGGCATGGATGGCTGGCATTGCAAGCACGAGATCGCCGATGCCTCCCAGCAGCTCGACGAAGAGGATCGACCTTCTCTTTGTGGCGTGGGTCATGACCCGCCCTCCCGGCTCGCCCCCCGCCCTACTAGCCTCCGACCAGACGGAGCGCGTCCTCCCAATCCCGCGCGAACCGGTCGATGTGGAAGCGTTCCAGCACGCGGCGCCGCGCCCCCTCTCCGAGCTGACGCGCGAGCGACCGGTCCCGCAGCAGGTCGCGCATGAACTCGACGAGCCGCCTGAGGTCGGTGTCCACGTAGCCCGAGACCCCGTTCTCGATCGCGGTAGCCATCTCGGTCGTCGCCAAGCCGACGATCGGCACCCCGAGCGCCATGGCCTCGAGCACGGCCAGGCCGAGGCTCGTGTAGCGGATGGGGTTGAACAAGAAGCGGTACCGAGCCTCGAAGGCCGACAATCGAGCCCGAGGTACTTCGCCGAGCCCTCCCAGTTGCTCTGACTCCATTCCAACAAGGTCTAGAGGCACGTCACGCCGAGCCAGCAGGAAGATATCGGCTCCCGCCCGCCGCCCACGTCGCTCGAGGCAATTCACCACCGCCAGGCCCCGAGTGAGCTCACCGGTCCACTGCGCGGCTGGAGGCACGACGACCCCGTGGTCGATGACCCTGGTGGGTGTGCGTCCGCTGTCCCACATGAGGTCGTTGAACGGGGTGACGTGGACGAGCAGCACATCGTCCTGGTCGACGAAGTGTCGGGTGTCGGTGGGCGCCTCGCGCGGCGGGTCGTGCTCGAGGAAGATGCGTGGAAGGCGCCTTTGCGCCGGTGACAGAATCTCGTCCTGGTCGAACTCCCAGTTGCGCCGCGACTGGAACACGATGACGTCGAGTGTCAGCCTGCCCACCTCCTCGGCCGGAACGTCCCGGACGTTTGGACCCCAGTCGAAGCCGGGTAGGCGGCCACCGTAACCCTCGGGCCGTCCATCTTTGACGGGCAGGTAGAACTCGTGCGGGATGCGGGCGAGGTTCTCGAGGTAGGACCCATGCACGTGCCAGGTCAGAACGCGGAGCGGACGCGGCGTCACCGCGACGACTCCGACCTCTCCGACTTCACGCCGGCGAGCAGCTCGAAGGCAGCGTTGGCCACCTCGGTGGGGGAGACATCAAGACAGGGCGGCCCACCCCACTCACCCGCATGAAGGTGCGTCCTGCCTTCGTCGCGGTCTTGGACAGGACCAGGCGGCGACGTGGGCCTCCCGCGCACATACGGGCAAACGAAGGCGTGGCAGGGCGAGCAGTCGGTGGGTCTGCGCAGCAGACGTGAGGGTGTCGAGCATGGGGCGAACTGTGATTCGAGTTCGGTTCCGGCGAACAGCACGACGAGGGGTCGGCGCAGCGCGTCCGCCAGGTGCATCGAGGCCGAGTTGTTCGTCACGACGAGCGCGGCACCCTGCGTGATACCAGCCAGTGCCGGTAGGTCGGTCTGTCCCGCCAGCGTCACCGCACCCGGGATGCCGGCGGAAATCCGGGCCGCCAGCTCGCGTTCTTTGGCGCTGCCCACCACGACGACCGGGAGATGGCGTGCGAGAAGTTTGACGGCTGACGCGAACCGCCCGGCTTCGTAACGCCGGCTCGGGCAGCTGGCACCCGGAGCCACCATGACGTAGGGGGTGGCCGGCGGAACACCAGCCCTTGCGAGGACACTCCGAGCAGCGGCCAGGTCCTCGGGTCGCACGCGCAGCTCGAGCTCCTCCCCCGCCCGACGCAGCCCCACCCCCTCGAGCAGGCGGAGGCTCCGTTCGACCTGGTGAGCCTCGTAGGGCGCGGCCGGCACGGGGTGGGACAGGAGGCTCCCCCCGAACTCCGTCGACTGCCCGACCCGAACCGCGATCCCTGCCAGGTAGCAGGCGTAGGCGGGGGGGAAAGGCGACTGCGCGAAGCTCGTGAAGATCACGGCAGCGTCGAAGGCTCCCGCTCGGAGGTCGGAGACGAGGTCCAGCTCGCGGTCCGGGTCGAGGGGCAGTGTGCCCGAGGCGTCCTGCCAGACGACTCTACGGACGACCACGTCGTCCACCCATGGCAGGAGCGGCGCCACCTGCGCGCCGACAGGGGAGCACAGTAGCGTCTGCCTCGCCTGCGGCAGATTCGCCCGCAACGTTCGCAGCGCCGGTCCGAGCAGCACCACGTCCCCGATGTTGTCGAGCCGTACCACGAGAACGCGACGGACCGCGGCCCAGTCGATCGCGGGTGACCCGGTCATCTGGGCTCGAGGGCCTGGCTCCCACCGTCGCGGATCAGGTCGATGAGCTTCGTCGTCGAGCGGTCTTCGACATAGGCGAGGATCTCGACGACTCCTCCATGCCGCTCGACAGTCTCGGCTTCGGCGAGCATCTCCCGGGTGTAGTCGCCACCCTTCACGTAGACGTCAGGTCGCACGGCCTCCACGAGTCGCGTCGCGGTCTCTTCCTCGAAGGGGACGACGTGGTCGACGCAGCCGAGCGCAGCGAGGACCTGGAGCCGATCATCGAGCGGGTTCACCGGTCGGCCGTCCCCTTTCAGGCGGCGAACGCTGCGGTCGGAGTTCACGCCGACGACGAGGACGTCGCCGAGCAGCTTCGCCCGGTTCAGATAGGCGACGTGGCCGCGGTGGAGGATGTCGAAGCATCCGTTCGTGACGACGATGCGGAGTCCCCGCCGGCGGTACAGCTCGGCCTTCACGGCTACTCCTTCCAGGCTGTAGATCTTCTTCTCCCCGCCGAGCTGGAGCTGAAGCTCTTCGAGCGTGCACACCGCCGTCCCGGCCTTGGCGACGACGACCGCCGCGGCCGCGGAGGCGATCTCGGCCGCTGTGACCGCGTCGGCGCCCGCCGCGAGCGCGAGGGAGAAGGCTGCGCCAAAGGTGTCGCCCGCGCCGGTTGCCATCATGGGGCCCGTAGGTTCGCGACCTGTGCCGCGCGACGCCGCCGGTCTGGCCGCCACCCGTTGTGGGGCGCGTCCTCCCTCGAGGATGACGGCGCCGTCGGCGTCGAGGGTCACGACGACGAGCTGAGCCCCCGTCGACGCCAGCAGGAGGTCGGCGTGCTCCTCGATCTGCTCCGCCCTCGAAGGTCCGCTCGCAGGGGGGATGCCGATCATCTGCAGGGCTTCGGCGTGGTTCGGCTTCGCGACGGTCACCCCGACTTCACGGTAGAGGCCCGGGGCACGGGCATCGACGATCAGAGGCTTCGGCGTGGTGCCCTGCCGGGCGGCGAGGGTGGCCCGCAGGGCCGGGCCGCAGACTCCGTAGCCGTAGTCGGAGACGATCACCGCGTCAGCCTCGTCGAAGAGTTGACCGAGGCGATCCGCGAAATCCCGCTCCAGGCCGGCAGCAAGCGGTTGAGCCTGGCCGAGGTCGAAGCGGGCAAGCAGCTGGTCGTCGGCCGTGACACGATGCTTGACGAGAGTGGGGCGTCCCGGCGAGACGAACTGGTCCGCGTCCACGCCGGCCGTGGTGAGTGCGAGTCGTATGGCGTCGGACTCCGCTGTATCGCCGACGATCGTGAGC
>JALZEO010000024.1 GCA_030862025.1 Actinomycetota bacterium
ACGCGTTGTTCCGGGCGCTCTGGGGTTCTTACCGCCGAGGCCGACGGCGGCGGAGGAGGTGGCCGACGAGGTTCTCGTACGCCTGTCTCATCCGGGCGTTCGCCGTGGGGAGGAAGCACCGCCCAGCCTCCGTGTCGCCACATCCAGGCATGCGCATACCGATCTAAGAAGGGCGTCCGATACCAGATCCTTACCCACCAGGGGACCGATTCGAGAAGCGGGGCCCCTCCCGCAGGTGGAAGCCAGTCCCATCCGGGCAGCACCCCCCTTGGCGGAACCCACCCGCCAGGCGAGGGCACCCGCTCTGACTCCACCATCCGCATCGCAGGACAACGTTACCTCGCGCCACTGTCCTGGTACCTCATTGGCAACCAGCCGTCGTGTGCGATCTGAAACCGGCTCAGGCGAGCCGGAAGCAGCACGCCCCACACGCGCTCCCACCTTGGCCGACACGCAGGACTAGATCACGACAGCGTCGTCCCGACGGTCCACAGGTTCCTGCTCACGACGCTGGCCGTCGCACCCAACCCACATGATGGTCGGCGCTGTGAGAAAGCTGCACACATGCACCGGGGTGCGGCAACCGGATTGGGTTGCAATCCGGGTTGCAATCGCGGCGCGAGGCTGTGGACAGCTCGACTCCCGCCTGCGTCACCGCAGGTCAGGGGTGGTGCGAGCGGGGAGACTCGAACTCCCACGGGTGTTACCCCACCAGGACCTAAACCTGACGCGTCTGCCGTTTCCGCCACGCTCGCCTGCGCTGAGGGAAGGTCAGCCCACCTTTGCGGCAGGTAACCAGCCTTGTGACAGGGCAACCCTTCGATGCACGTTGAGCCCTTGTGTTGCAGTTGAGTCACCGAGATGAGTGCGCCGACAGGGACTCGAACCCCGATCCTGCCGGTTGAGAGTGGCTCGGAGTGCGTCCTATGGTCATTCGGTGTCGATGGGCGGCCCACCGATTTCCACAGGTTGCGTCCTGCAGCGGGCAGCATTTTAGCAGCAGTCGTCGAATCGGCGGTCCGGCGGATACGAGGGGCCTTGGCACCTGCCGCTGATACCGGCCCGTGACCCACGCCCCAACAACTCGCTTGCCACTTCCACCTCGACGACGCTCAGTCGGACCGGTTACTCCGCTCTGGCGCATTGGTCGGAACGCGCGCTCGTCCTCGGCGCGGATTGCTTTCCATGGATGAATTTCTCCCGCTCGTCCCGGTGCTAGGGAGTGGCACCGCTGGGCGTCGCCTTCTGATCATGGGCGCACTAGCGCCACCTCACTCGATGAGTTCTCGGGGCGCCGCCGCTACGGTGCCCTGCCACATCCGAGCACAGCCGGCTTCGACCGATTGAGGGGAGCCATACCTGGACGTTTTCGGAGGGACCCGGTGGGGCCACACCGTTTGCCCGCTGGCGATGCAGGACGGCACGAGGAGGCGACGTGGCAGACCGGCGGGTAGGGCGCGAGCAGGTCCTCGCATTCCGGGGGCGGCGGCACTCACTGGCCGAGAAGCGCGAGCGCGCCGACCTGGTCGACGTCGTCGGGAGCTGCGGCATCCAGGACACCCCACCGGGCAATGCCGACGTCGCCCTCGCCGCACGCCTCGACCTCGACGGCCCCGTGGTGGCCGACGCGGTTTCTGCGAAGGAGCTCGTGCTCACCTGGTCCCTGCGCGGTGCACCCCACCTCTTCCCGCCCGGTGACTTGCCCGTGTTCACGCTCGGTGCCCTGCCCGCCGAAGGGACCCTCGAGGCGCTCTGGGGGCAACCCGAGCACGCACTCGTCGAGGTCGAGCGGGCAATGGTCGAGGCGCTGCCCTCGCCTCGCACCAAGGCCCAGGTGAGCGGCGCCGTCACGAAGGCCGTGCCCGCCGAGCTGGCGCCATACTGCAGGGGCTGCGACGTGCACCATGCCCACGAGAGCGTCTTCCGCGCGGCGCCGCTCCTGGGCCGCATCGTCCTCACACGCACCGCACCAGTCACCCTCGCCCGGGCGGCGACGTGGCTCGGAGCCAACGCAACCGGCGATATCGGCGCGCTCCGCACGGAGCTGCTGCTGCGTTACCTCCGCTGCTACGCGCCGACGACACCCGGTCATTTCGCCGAATGGGTGGGAATAGCCAAGTCCGACGCCAGGGCGCGGTGGGCGGCAGTGGCCGACATCGTCGTGCCCGTCGATGCAGGCAAGCGGGCGTTCGTGCTCGAGGAGGATCTCGACGCGCTCCTTGCAGCCGAACCGCTTCGCGGCGTGCGGCTGCTGCCGTCCAAAGACGTCTACCTCCAGGCACGCGACCGTGAGCTGCTCCTGCCCGACAAGGGGGACCGCACGACCGTGTTCACCATCCTTGGCGGCCCGGGCGTGGTGCTCGTGGACGGGGAGCCCGCCGGCGTGTGGCGCGGCTCGGTAAAGGGCAAGCGGTACGAACTGCGCTGGCGTCCATTCGGCAGGGTTGCAAAGGGGGCAACGGTCGCGATGGCCGA
>JALZEO010000027.1 GCA_030862025.1 Actinomycetota bacterium
GGAGCGGATCTTGGCTTGTCCAAGTTCGCGACAGGTTTGGCAAGACCGCGGGGGGGACATGTCTGGTGGGAGCGGTCTTGGAGCAGGAGCGGATCTTGGCTTGTCCAAGTTCGCGACAGGTTTGCCAAGACCGCCGGGGGACGAGGCTAGGTCGCGCGGTGCCCTGGTCGGCTAGCGTGTGGCCCACTGCGATGAGGAGGTGAGGTGACCCTCCACGACGGCATCTCGTGGCCCGCTCTCCTGACGATCCTCCTCAACGGAGAGCATCTCAGCGAACAGCAGGCTGCTAACGCCCTCGGGGTGATCATGCGGGGGGAGGCCACCCCTGTCGAGGTGGCTGCCTTCCTCGTGGCGTTGCGCGCGAAGGGGGAGACGTCCGAGGAGATCGCCGGATTCGTTCGGGCCATGCTCGCCCATGCCGAGCGTCTGGAACTCGATGGCGTGCTCGTCGACACCTGCGGCACCGGGGGTGACCGGGCCGGGACCTTCAACATCTCGACCATTGCTGCGCTTGTGGTCGCTGCAGCGGGGGTGCAGGTAGCCAAGCACGGTAATCGGGCAGCTTCAGGCCGGTGTGGCTCGGCCGACCTGCTCGAAGCCTGGGGTGTTGCCATCGACCTGCCACCAACAGCCGTCGGTGAGTGCGTTGCCGAGGTTGGCATCGGCTTCCTGTTCGCACGCAGGTTCCATCCTGCGATGCGCCATGTGGCGGCCGTGCGTGCCGAGCTCGGCGTACCCACCGTCTTCAACGTGCTCGGTCCGCTCACCAACCCGGCCGGTATCGAACGCCAGGTGGTCGGCGTCGCCGACGCCCGTCTCGCACCCTTGGTGGCCGACGCACTCGTGCACCTAGGACGTCGTCATGCCCTCGTCTTCCGGGGGGAGGACGGGCTCGATGAACTGACCACCACTGGCCCCAGCCGCCTCTGGGAGATCCGCGACGGCCGGGCCACTGAATCATTGTTCGACCCCGCCTCCCTTGGCCTGCCCCGGTCCCGACGCGAAGATCTCGTCGGGGGCGAGGTGGAGGAGAACGCTCGGATCGCTGAAGCGGTTCTCGCGGGGGAGCCGGGTCCAGGTGCTGACGTCGTGGCGTTGAATGCCGCGGCTGCCCTCTACGTGTCCGGCACCGCTCCCAGGATTAGGGACGGGCTGGAGATGGCTCGGGACGTCCTCACATCCGGTGCGGCCGGCAAGCTGCGTGACCGCTGGGTAGCGGTAAGCCAGGAGCTCGCAGGGGGCTAGGAACGCCCGTATGCGGCGAGCAACGGGCCGGCGCCCCTCCGGACCTGCTTCTAGCTATGCGGCGGCGTGCGACTGTTTGCCGCGTTCGCGCCTGCGAATATCCCTGATGAGGCTGCGTCGGTCGGATTCGAGCGTCCCGCCCCAGATGCCGTAGATCTCCCGATTGGCGATGGCGGCCTCGAGGCACTGCTGACGCACGTCGCAGCGTGAGCAGTACGCGAGGGCCTGCCGCTGATCTTCATCCTCGATGGAGAAGAACAACTCGACATCGGCGCCGCTGCAAGCTGCCCGCTCCAGTCCGCTGCCGCCCATCGCGATCTGGCCAACGAGCACAGTCCGCATAGACGCCAACCTGTGTCCTTCCGTTGTACTCACTATCGCTCCCGGATCACGGTTGCAGGGTGTCGTAGCGATAACCAGCCGTACCAGTCGGCTGCAGGGCGTAACCGAACAGGGGGCATACGACAAGGTCAACGGGCCTAAAGGTGCCGGTGTTCCACCGCTCCGAAACAGGGCCCGCGACCGGTGGCGTTTTGACGGAGGGCGACCACACGTGCTGTGCGCCTATCGCGCACCTGTTGCTCGCGTGAGGCTTGTGGGAGCCCGACTCGGCGGGCAGGGTCCATGGGAACCGACGGGAGCGTGAACGAGATGAGGGCGTGTGAACTGTTCGTGCGGTCCCTGGAGAACGAGGGGGTCAGCTACGTCTTCGGAGTTCCTGGAGAGGAGACCGAGGCGCTCCTCTTCGCCCTCGACGCCTCATCGATCGAGTTCGTCCCGACCCGGCACGAGCAGGGAGCCGCCTTCATCGCCAACGTCTGGGGGCGATTGACCGGCACCGCCGGGGTGTGCCTCTCAACGCTCGGGCCCGGGGCGACGAACCTCATGACGGGCGTAGCCGATGCGAACCTCGACAAGGCACCGCTTGTGGCCATCACCGGCCAAGGTGACCTCGAGCGACTGCACAACGAAAGCCATCAGCTCCTCGACGTCGTCGCGATGCTGAAACCGGTCACGAAGTGGAATACGAGCATCACCGCGCCTCAGATCCTGCCCGAGGTGGTACGCAAGGCGTTCAAGACCGCGGAGCTCGAAAAGCCAGGCGCCGCCCACCTCGAGCTGCCCGAGGACGTCGCTGTCATGGAGGTGGACGCTGAGCTCAAGCCTCTGACGAAGCGGGAGGTGCGCCGGCCGGCGCCGGATCGGCGGGCTCTGAACGAGGCCAAGCAGCTGCTGCGGGGCGCCCGCCGCCCTCTCGTCATCGCCGGCAATGGCGTCATTCGCGCGCGTGCGAGCCAGCACCTGACCGAGCTCGCCGAGAGGCTCGACATTCCAGTCGTCGCGACGTTCATGGGAAAGGGCGCCCTGTCCGACCGCCGACGGCAGTCACTGTTCGCGATAGGCATGACCTTCCGCGACTACGTCATGGAGGCGGTGGACGCTGCGGACCTCGTGCTCGCCGTGGGTTACGACAGCGCTGAATACGCCCCGGAGCAGTGGAACCCGGGCAAGGACAAGGTGATAGTCCACATCGATTCCTCGCCAGCCGAGGTCTATGCGAGCTACCTACCCGTCGTCGAGGTCGTCGCCGACATCTCGGCCACGCTCGGGGAGCTGAACCGCGGCCTCCCGACTGACGAAGTCGCCTTCGACCATGACTGGTTTCTGCCCGTTCGCGAGCGCATCGTCGCCGACATCGCAAGCTACGAGCTCGACGTGGGCCAGCCGTTCACCGTCCCCGGGGTGCTGAACATCCTCCGTGACATCCTCGACGACGAGGCGCTGCTCATCAGCGACGTGGGCAGCCACAAGATGTGGATCGCCCGCAACTTCCCCACCTATGCCCCGAACGGCTGCGTCATCAGCAACGGTCTGGCGAGCATGGGGATCGCGCTGCCGGGCGGCATCGCCGCGGCGCTGCTGGACTCCGCCCGCCAGGTCGTCGCGGTCATGGGGGACGGCGGATTCCTCATGAACGCCCAGGAGCTCGAGACCGCGAAGCGCCTGGGTGTGGGTTTCACTGCCGTTGTGCTGAACGATTTCGACTATGGGCTCATCAGTTGGAAGCAGGAGATGAGCCACGAACGGTCGGTGAGTACCCGCATTGACAACCCTGACTTCAAGCAGTATGCGGAGAGCTTCGGCATCCGTGGCTATTGCCCCGAAACCCTCGGTGAGCTCCGCGACGGGCTCCGCGAGGCGGTCACCTCCAACGAGCTCTGTGTGGTCGAGGTACAAGTGGATCCGAGCGTGAACCGGGAGCTTGTGGAGAGGCTCACCGACTACTGGGGCCAGGACTAGTTGGGCTGCAGGATGGTTCCGGTCGGCGGTTCCTATCCCTGTAGCCCGCATAGGCTGGCGAGATGGCAAGCCGCCTGCGTCCGGTCGCATTCGTCGGTGGTCGACTGGCCACCGGTCTGCAGGACGTCACGACCGATCTCAGTGCGCTTGACTCGGCCGGCTTCTGGCTGGTCGTCCTCAACTTCGAAGGCGAAGGGACGTGCGCCCGCTTCGCAGACGTCCGGGAGGCAGGGTCAGAGGTGGCCGCTTCCGTGCGCTGGGCGGGGCCGTCGCTGCGCACCTGGGAGTCGAGCCTTGACCGCTCCGGTTTCTATGCCGCGGTCAGCACCATCCGTGCCGCCATCGCGGCCGGCGACGTCTACCAGGTGAACCTGTGCCGGGTTCTCTCTGCGCCCGTGCCCCGCGACAGCGATGTCGTCGCGCTCGCGGCTGCACTGCAGGCAGGCAACCCAGCTCCTCACGCTGCCGTGGTGAGACTGCCCGACCAGCGCCTTCATGTCGCCTCGGCGTCCCCTGAGCTCTTCTTGCGCCGTAACGGTCAGCGGGTCCTGTCACGGCCGATCAAGGGCACGGCTGCGCCGGGAGATCGCCTCACGGGCAAGGACGTGGCCGAGAACGTGATGATCGTCGACCTGGTCCGCAACGACCTGGGACGGGTCTGCGCCGTTGGCACGGTGAACGTCCCAGAACTGTGCCAGGTCGAACATCACCCCGGATTGGATCACCTCGTGTCGACAGTCTCGGGGCGGCTCTTGCCAGGGGTGGGCTGGGTGGAACTGCTGCAGGCTGCCTTCCCCCCCGGCTCGGTGAGCGGAGCACCGAAACTCGCTGCCCTCGATCTCATCCGCCGGCTCGAACCTATCCCGCGGGGGCCCTACTGCGGAGCCACCGGTTGGGTAGACGCCGACGCGAGGCAAGGGGAGTTGAACGTCGCCATCAGAACCTTCTGGCTCGACCAGCGCAGGCTCTGCTTCGGCACGGGCGCAGGCATCACCTGGGACTCCACCCCGGAAGGGGAATGGCAGGAGACCGAGCTCAAAGCCCGAAAGCTTCTGGCGCTCGCCTCCCCGGAGGTCATCTTCTCCGCCCCAGACCGTTCCGGGACAACGGCTCCTCCAGCCCGGCTGGCCGCGGAAAGTGGCGACGACCTGGCTGGTCCGATCGCACCTTCCACACTCGACGTGCCGCATACATGACAGACCTCGACTAGACCCGCTGACAGGCGGGGCAGTAGGTCGTTCCACGCTGGGCGACGACAATCTTGCGCAGAGTTCTGGCGCAGCGGGGGCACCGCCGGCCTGCCTTGCCGTAGACCTGTAGCAGCGCCCCATTGCGGCCGCTCTCTCCGTTGACCATGCGGTAGTCGCGGAAGGTCGTGCC
>JALZEO010000031.1 GCA_030862025.1 Actinomycetota bacterium
GCTAGGAACACCGGCCACGGGACTTACCTTTGAGGAGCACGATGACCCAGGACGGACCGCCGATCCCATCAGGGCCAGGGCCCACCCCGGACGAGTCCCTGTCGGCGCGCTTCGCCGGTCGGGCCCCTGATCAGGGGTTCGAGGACCCTGCCAGGACCATGTCCGAGGTAGGGAGCGCGAGCGAGGTTGAGGACGTGCCCGCCGAGGCGCCCGAGCAGAGGGCGTCGACGCCAGAGGACGAGGCCTACGTGGCCCCAGGCGCCGAGCAGGCTGGGGACCCCGCCGGGCAGCCCACAGTAGAAGACGCCCGTTCGCGTGAAGAGCTATTGGCCGCTTTGCAAGCGGCCGAGGCCGCCCGCGACGAGTATCTCGAGGACCTGCGCCGCACCCAAGCCGAGTTCCAGAACTTCCGGAAGCGCACCATGCGTGAAGGTGCACTTCAGCGTGAGCAGGGCACGATCGACGTCCTGTCGCGGCTCATCGACGTAGTTGACGACTTCGAGCTCGCCGTGCTGGCCGCCGCCTCTGCGAGCGAAGTGGGGAGCCTGCGTAAGGGGGTCGAAATGGTCTACGGCAAGTTCGTCGAGGCCCTGCAAGCGTTCGGGCTCGAAAAGATCGGTCAGGAGGGTGTGCCCTTTGACCCCCAGCGCCACGATGCCGTGCAACATGTCCAAGATGGTGAGGAGCGCGGTGAACCCGTCGTGGCCGAGGTCCTGCGTCCCGGCTACCTCGTCGGCGGTCGAGTATTGCGGCCCGCGATGGTGAAGGTCGTCACGTAAGGCTTGGGGTGGGAGAGCGGTCTTGGGCTGTTCAAGACCGCGGGGGGACAGGACAGGAGGACGTATGCCGCCCCAGCGCGACTGGCTCGAGAAGGATTTCTACGCCGTTCTCGGCGTACCAGAGAAGGCCCCACAGACGGACATCAAGAAGGCTTACCGCAAGCTCGCCCGGAAGCTCCACCCCGATGCCAACCCCGACGTGCCGAACGCCGAGGAGCGGTTCAAGGAGGTCAGCGAGGCCTATGCCGTACTCGGCGAGGAGGACCGACGCAAGGAATACGACGAACTCCGCAGTCTGGCCCGCTCCGGTGCGTTCGCCCGCGGATTCCCCGGCGGTGGATCCGGCAGTTCGGGCGGTTTCACGTTCAGTACGGAGGGCGATCTCGACGACCTGCTCGGTGGCCTATTCGGGGGGGGATGTGGGTTTGGACCCTTCGGCGGCGGCTTCGGTACGCGCGGGCAGCGTGTCCGGCGTCCGCAGAAGGGCGCCGACCTCGAAGCGAGCGTCAACCTGTCCTTTGAAGACGCCCTCCAGGGTGTGACAACCACCCTCCGGGTCGCCGGGGACGGTCCGTGCGACACCTGTGGCGGCAGCGGAGCACGTCCGGGCACGTCGCCACGGGTCTGTCCTCAATGCGGCGGCTCCGGCACGGTCGCGGTCGATCAGGGCATGTTCTCCCTCGCCCAGCCCTGCCCGAGCTGCGGGGGACGTGGCCAGATCGTCGACGCCCCCTGCCCCACCTGCGGGGGGTCGGGCCGACAAGTGAAGCCACGCGAAATCCGGGTCAACATCCCCATGGGCGTGAAGGACGGCGCCCGCATCCGCCTCGCCGGTCGGGGGGGACCGGGCGAGAATGGCGGTCCGTCGGGCGACCTCTACGTACGTGTATCGGTCGCCCCGCACCGCACGTTCGGACGACGTGGCGATGGCCTCACGGTGGAGGTACCGATCACGTACTCGGAGGCGGCCCTCGGCACCGACCTCGTCGTCCCTCTGCCTCCCATTCCCGGTGACCCAGCCACAACAACCATTCGCATCCCCCCCGGCACGGCGAGCGCGCGTACATTCCGGGTCCGCTCCAAGGGTGCCCCGAAGCGGGGCGGGGGACGTGGGGATCTGCTCGTCACGGTTCGAGTCGACGTCCCCACGAAGCTGACCCAGCGCCAGCGACAGCTGCTGGAGGAGCTGGCGTCGCTCGAGGAGTCGCCACGGGAGCGACTGCTGGCAGGGGTCTGAACTGCGAGTACGTGAGGAAGCAACGAACTGTCAAGGCGTTCCAGGTAGGTGAGCAGCTGTGGCCCAGAGGCGTGACGAGCCGGTTTACGTCATCTCCGTAGCGGCCGAGCTTGCCGACATGCATCCCCAGACGCTGCGAGCCTACGAGCGCAATGGACTCGTCAGTCCACGCCGCTCGGCGGGGAACGTACGTCGCTATTCCCAGCGCGACGTCGAGCGCCTGCGGGAGGTGCAACGGCTGACGAGTGAGGGATTGAATCTGGCCGGAGTGAGAATGGTGCTGGAGCTGCGAGAGGCCCTCGACACGGCGAAGCGCCGCACAGCGCTTCTCGAGCAGGAGCTCGAGCGACTGTCCGCCCGGCTGCGTGACGAGGTCGCGGCTGCGCACAAGAGCCATCGATTCGAGCTCGTTCCGCTGCGAGGGGGAGCGCTCGAACCCTATGACTGGTCGGCACGAGCGCGAGAACCGCAAGGAAACCCACGATGAATCCTGAGAAGTTGACCCTGAAGTCGTCCGAGGCGCTGCAGAGCGCGGCAGGACTGGCGCGCGAGCGCCACCACCCCGAAGTGATGCCGGCGCATCTGCTGGTGGCCCTGCTGGGCCAAGCGGAGGGCGTGGTGCTACCACTGGTCCAGCGGCTCGGCGCCACCCCGACAACGCTGCGGGATCGCGCCGAGCAGGTGCTCAGGGGGCTGCCGGCAGCCTATGGAGCGACCGGAGAGGTGCGACTGTCACCCCGACTCGTCGCAGTGGCTGATGCAGCGGAGCGTGCGGCGGCACAGCTTGGCGACGAGTACGTCTCCACTGAGCATCTCTTGCTGGCCCTGGTCGACGAGGACGAGCCGACCGGACGGCTGCTTCGTGATGCTGGGATAACCCGCGACGCCGTTCTGGGCGCGCTGCGGCAGGTGCGCGGCACCCAGCGCGTCACGAGCCCCACACCGGAGTCGACGTATGAGGCGCTGCAGAGGTATGCACGGGACCTCACTCAGACGGCTCGTGAGGGCAAGCTCGATCCAGTGATCGGTCGTGATGACGAGATCCGACGGGTCATCCAGGTACTGGTGCGGCGCACGAAGAACAATCCCGTGCTGATCGGTGAGCCGGGGGTGGGCAAGACCGCGATCGTGGAGGGGCTGGCCCGCCGCATCGTGGAAGGCGACGTGCCCGCAGTACTCGAGGACAAGCGCATCGTCCAGCTCGACCTCGCCTCCATGATCGCGGGTTCGAAGTATCGAGGCGAGTTCGAGGAGCGGTTGAAGGCCGTCCTCAAGGAGATCGAAGCTTCCGAGGGCCAGATCATCACGTTCGTCGACGAACTGCACACGGTGGTCGGGGCGGGTGCTGCCGAGGGGGCGATGGACGCTTCGAACATGCTGAAGCCGATGCTCGCCCGAGGTCAGCTGCGCATGATCGGGGCGACCACGCTTGACGACTACCGCAAGCATGTGGAGAAGGACCCTGCGCTGGAGCGCCGCTTCCAGCCCGTGCTGGTCGGTCAGCCCAGCGTCGCCGACGCCATCGCGATACTGCGGGGCTTGAAGGAACGGTACGAGGTCCACCACGGCGTGCGCATCACCGATGATGCCATCATCGCCGCGGCGACGCTGTCAGACCGTTACATCCCGGACCGCTTCCTGCCGGACAAGGCAATCGACCTCCTCGACGAGGCGGCGGCCCGGCTGCGGATCGCCATCGACTCCATGCCCCCGGAGATCGACGAGATCGACCGCAGAGTGCGTCAGCTGGAGATTGAAAGGGCGGCCCTGGCCAAGGAGGAGACCGACACGGCGCGCGCGCGCCTCGCGGATCTCGAGGCCGAGCTCGCCGAGCTGCGTGAGCAGCTGCACGGGTTGACGGTGCGGTGGCAGTCGGAGAAGCAGGCGATTTCGCAGTTGAATACGGTGAAGGAAGAGCTCGAGCAGGTGCGAGAACAAGCCGCCGCCGCCGAGCGTGACGGTGACCTCCAGCTTGCCGCCGAGTTGCGCTATGGGCGGGAGCCGGAGCTGCAGCGACAGGTCGTGCAGGCCGAGGCGCGGATCGAGGAGCTGCGGTCGGAGGGCGGAAGCCTGCTCGACGAGGAGGTCACGGCGGACGAGATCGCCGAGGTGGTGTCGAAGTGGACCGGCATACCGGTCTCGAAGCTGATGTCTTCGGAGATGGAGAAGCTCCTTCACCTCGAACAGGAGCTCCACCGGCGCGTTGTCGGACAGCACGAGGCGGTCGAGGCGGTCGCCAACGCGGTGCGTCGGGCTCGGTCCGGCTTGGCAGACCCGGATCGTCCCCTGGGCTCGTTTCTGTTCCTTGGCCCGACGGGCGTAGGCAAGACCGAGCTCGCCCGAACCCTCGCCGCGTACCTGTTCGACGACGAGCGGGCGATGATCCGTCTCGACATGGGCGAATACCAGGAGAAGCACACGGTCGCCCGTCTCATTGGTGCCCCCCCCGGCTACGTGGGCTACGAGGAGGGTGGTCAGCTGACCGAGCAGGTACGGCGCCGGCCGTACTCGGTCGTGCTGCTCGATGAGATCGAAAAGGCCCACCCCGACGTCTTCAACGTGCTACTGCAAGTGCTCGACGACGGTCGTCTCACCGACGGACAGGGCCGGACGGTGGATTTCCGGAATGTGGCCCTCATCATGACGTCCAACCTCGGCTCTCAGTTCATCCTCGATCCGAGTGCATCTGAGGACGAGATCCACGAGAAGGTCATGGCGGAAGCGAGGACCCACTTCCGGCCGGAGTTCCTCAACCGTATCGACGAGATCGTGATATTCCAACGCCTCACACGCGAGCAGCTCACCGAGATCGTCGACATTCAGCTCGAACGACTGCGTACGCGGCTCGCCGCACGGGACCTCGTTCTCGAGGTCAGCGATGACGCCAAGCTGTGGCTCGCCGAGCGCGGCTATGATCCGATCTACGGTGCCCGACCGCTGAAGCGGGTCATTCGCAAAGAGCTCGAGGACAAGATCGCCCTCGCGTTGCTCAATGGGCACATCACAGGCGGCCAGACCCTCGTCGTCGACTACACGGATGGGAGTCATGGGCTCACCATCATGAGCCCCGCCCCAGTGGGCGCATCGTCCTGATGTCTGGGGTTGGAGGGTGCAAGCCTTTGGGAGGTAGAGTCCTCGCGGCATAAGGGCGACCGAGGAACCCCATCGACCTGCATCATCCCTGCGTGGACGGTTGGAGTGGCGACGCTCGGAGCCTGACGTCCACTCGGACAGTGTCGCGCACCGATCGACGGGGGGTGGCGGCTCGCCCGCTCTGACTAGAGTCCGGGCCCGGCCCGGCGACGGCGGGGGGTGGGCGATGGCGGTCCCAACGACCCGGGGCGGCCGCCGTGTGTGGCGCACTTGCCTCCTCGCCGCTGCGCTCGTCAGCACGGGTTGCGGGACGTTCATGGAACAGGGGGCGTTCGCCCCGAAGAGCCCACACGCCTCCGACCTGCTGAAGATCATCGCGTATTCAACCTGGACGGCGGTCGTGGTCTTCGTCGTCGTGATGGGGCTCCTCTTCTTCGCCATCTTCCGGCCTCGGGGCGAGGAACCGTCTCGCCTCGACGGGAACAGGTTCGTTGTCGTCGCCACGGTCATCTCTACCGTCATCCTCATCGGGATGCTCGGGCTGACCATCACCGGGCTCGCGGCCACCCCCCAGGAAGGCGAGCTTCACGTGACCGTCACCGCCCACCAGTTCTGGTGGGAGGTCTACTACCCGGAAGGTGACTTCGAGACCGCGAACGAGGTCCACATCCCCATCCACACCCCGGTGGAACTGAAGCTGCTCGCTGACGACGTCATCCACAGCTTCTGGGTGCCCGAACTCGCCGGTAAGACCGACACGGTCCCGGGCCGTGAGAACCGCCTCATCATCGAGGCCGAGGAGCCGGGCACCTACCGCGGCCAGTGCGCCGAGTACTGCGGCCTGCAGCATGCCAACATGCTGATCCGCGTGATCGCCCAGCCACACGAGGAGTTCGAGGCCTGGAAAGAGAAGCAGACTCGTCCGGCCGCCGTCCGCGACCCCCGCGGC
This sequence comes from Actinomycetota bacterium, assembly GCA_030862025.1. Taxonomy (GTDB): domain Bacteria; phylum Actinomycetota; class Nitriliruptoria; order Nitriliruptorales; family JAHWKO01; genus JALYGD01. The sequence continues at coordinate 6,059 of JALZEO010000031.1, forward strand.
GAAGAGATTTTTCAACGGACCTGCGCCGGCTGCCACACCATCCGCGGCACGCCCGCTACCGGTGAGTTCGGGCCCGACCTCACCCACCTCGCCAGCCGCCAGACTCTCGCCTCGGCCATGATCCCCAACGAGCGTGGGCACCTCGCCGGTTGGATCGTCAACTCCCAGACCACGAAACCCGGCAACGAGATGCCTCCGATCACGACGCTCGAGCCTAGGGAACTCGAAGATCTCCTGAACTACCTACAGGCGCTTGAGTGACAACGGAAGAGCTCACGATCTCCTGGACTACCTGGAGGGCCTGAAGTGACGACGACTGCAGCGCCGACCACGGCGAACCGCCTGACATACATCTGGTCGGACACTCCCGGCCTCGTCGGCTTCTTCAGCAGCGTTGACCACAAGAAGATCGGGGTCCGCTACCTCGTCACCTCGATCGTGTTCCTCGTCTTCGGGGGCATCGAGGCGCTGCTGCTGCGGACCCAGCTCATCGGCGCGGGGCGGGAGATACTCAGCCCGGACATGTTCAACCAGCTCATGTCCATCCACGGCACGACGATGCTGCTTTTCTTCAACACGCCGGTATGGGCGGGATTCGGGAACTACTTCCTGCCAATCCAGATCGGCACACGGGACATGGCGTTCCCGCGCCTGAACATGCTCTCCTACTGGATCTTTCTCCTCGCGGGCATCTTCACCTACTCGAGCTTCCTCATCGGGGAGATACCGAACGGCGGGTGGTTCGCCTACCCGCCGTTCACGAGCAAGATCTACAACCCGGGCACCGGCATCGACTTCTACACCATCGGGATCTCGTTCCTCGGCATCTCGACCACCGTCGGTGGCATCAACTTCCTCGTCACGACCTTCAAGATGCGGGCGCGCGGCATGACGGCGAGTCGTATGCCGATCTTCGTGTGGGGGATCGTCATCACGTCCTTCATCATCATCTTCTCGCTGCCGGCGGTCACGCTCGCGAACGTCCTACTCGAGATCGACCGGGCGGTGGGCTTCAACTTCTTCAACCCCAAGGCCGGCGGGGACCCGGTCCTCTACCAGCACATGTTCTGGCTCTGGGGACACCCCGAGGTCTACATCGTGTTCGTGCCCGCTACCGCGGTCGTCTCGATGATCGTGCAGACCTTCTCTCGGATCCGCCTCGTCGCCTACTTCTGGGTCGTGACCGCCCTTGCTTCCCTCGCGTTCATCAGCTTCGGCGTCTGGGTCCACCACATGTTCACGGTCGGCCTCGGGTTCGCCGCACTGAGCTTCTTCTCCGCCGCGAGCATGATGGTGAGCATCCCGAGTGGCATCCAGTTCTTCGCCTGGATCGCTACCATCTGGAAGGGCCGGCCTGTATTCCCGACCCCGATGCTCATGGTGATCGGGATGATGGTCGTCTTCCTCCTCGGGGGCATCACCGGGGTCATGGTCGCGATGGTGCCGGCCGACTTCCAGTACCAGGACACGTACTTCGTCGTCGCCCACTTCCACTACGTGCTGGTCGGAGGGTCGGTCTTCCCCATCTTCGCGGCCCTCTACTACTGGATGCCGAAATGGACCGGCCGCATGTACTCGGAGGCGGTCGGGAAGCTGAGCTTCTGGACCATGTTCATCGGCTTCAACCTGTCCTTCTTCCCGATGCACATCGTTGGTCTGATGGGCATGCCGCGGCGCGTCTACACCTATGAGGCGGGCCTGGGCTGGGACGGGCTGAACTTGATCGCGACCTTGGGCGCGTTCGTCTTCGCTGCCGGGCTCGCGTTGTCGTTCGGCAACTGGCTCTGGTGCATTTACAGCAAGCGTGGAGAGGAGGCGGGACCGAACCCGTGGAATGCCGCGGACCTCGAGTGGGCGACGTCCTCGCCCGTGCCGGCCTACAACTTCCTCGAGTTCCCCGAGGTGAAAAGCCTCACGCCGCTGTGGGACGAGAAGCACGAGGAGGGCGTGATCGAAGAACCGGCTCACGATCGCCCGGTCCTGCTCCCACCGGAGGGTGAGGTCGAGCACTACACGCTTGCCACCGGTGGCGTCGAGGCCGAGACGGAAGCGATCATGCCCATGCCACCTCCGTCTTTCTATCCCTTCCTCGTCGCCGTGGGGATGTTCATCACGTCCTACGGGGTGCTCATACGACAATTCTGGCTCGGCGTCGCCGGTGCCCTCTTCATCATGGGCTCGCTCATGGGCTGGTTCTGGCCCCAGGCCGAGCGTGACCACGACATCGAGGTGATCGCATGACCGTCGGCGCGACCGCACACGGCCCGACCACGGTCATCCGTCCGGGAAAGTCCACCGGCTGGTGGGGCATGTTCTGGCTCATCGCCACCGAGAGCGTCCTCTTCGGCCTGCTTCTCTTCACCTACGTCTACTTCCGCTCCGGCGCGAGTGAATGGCCCCCTGGCGGGCTGCCGCTCCCGGAACTGCAGACCACCGTCATCCGATCGATCATCCTCGTGGGCAGCAGCGTGCCGATGGTTCTCGCTGAGCGTGCCCTCGAACACCGGGGCAACATGGAGAAGACGGCGGTGTGGATCGTCGTCGTGCTCGTGCTTGCGGCGGTGTTCGTGGTCGGCCACATGCAGGAGATGGCCATCCTGATGGAGGAGATCACGCCCCAGCGCACGGCCTATGGCAGCGTCTTCATCACGATCATCAACTTCCACATCGCGCACGTCCTCATCGGCATGATCATCCTCGCGTACCTGCTGCCCCACGTGCTCCGGGGGGTATTCAGCAAGGAGAACCACGCGATGGTGAAGCTCGGTGCCTACTACTGGCACTTCGTCGACGTGATCTGGGTCTTCGTGTTCGCGATCCTGTACTTGTCGCCG
>JALZEO010000078.1 GCA_030862025.1 Actinomycetota bacterium
CCTCCTCCTCCTCCTCCTCCTCCTCCGGGGCCTCGTCGTAGTCGGAATGGGGCTCGTCAAGCTGCTCGAATGATGCCGGTTGCGGCGGGTCGACTCGGACCCCGCGGCGGGCCGGCAGCAGCGCGCGACAGACGGTCGACAGCGAAGTCTTCGTCACGATCAGCAGCCCGAGCGAGAGCACCGCGAGGATCACGGCTACTGCGCCCCACGTGCTGAGTGCGTTCTGCAGTGGCCGAGACAATGCCCAGCCGGCCATTCCTCCCGCCGACCACAACGCCCGGACTCCGTCGACCGGCTCCGGCGTTCCCGACAAGAGGTGCCAGCCTGCGATCGCCGCGAGGAGCGTCAACGTGACGCCGATGACCCGTCGACCGCGTTCAGGTGCCGGACGGTGGTCCACGAGTGCGACGCCGAGATAAACGAGCAGCGGTGGAACCAGGTAGCCGAAGACGCCGAGGAGGCCACGGGAGAGGGCATTGAGCGCCGCCCCGACCGCACCGGCCCTGCCGGCATACAGCCCGAGCCCGGTGATGACGCCCAGGAGTATGAGCCCGACTCCATACGCGTCGGTGAGTTGCTCGTCGAGTTGGGTGCGCACCGCCCGAACCAGACCCGCAAACGGGCCGAGAGGGCTCAAGCCGCCCCTTGGATTACCCGACGGTCGACGCGACGGTTTGCGTGAATCCGCGGCCGTTGTTCTGGTGGACCGACGGGCCGTGGGACGGGTGCGGGTTCGTGTTGCGGTGGGCACGGACAAGCCGATCGCTATCTCGCAGTTTGCTATCTCTCAGTACATCTCCCAGCACTATCCTGATCTCAGGGTGCCAGGAGCCACAGCAGACGACAAGTAGAAACATTGACAACATAACAGTGGCCAATCTTCCTGTCTGTCCGGATTTCGGGCAGTGGCTACCACCGCGAACGTAGGCCCCAGCTCGGCGGTTAGCGTCGCACCCCGTCACCAGCCGCACCCAAATGGATGGGGAGCCGGGCTCAGGCGGACCGCCTATAACGGTGCACGGCGAGCGGGACGAAGACCGCCAGAATAGCCAGGATCCACCCAAGCGACTGAAGCACAAGCGTCGTGGCAGGCCCTCCCAAGGTGAGTGCCCTCACGGCGTCGACCGCCACGGTGATGGGGCTGGCCTTCGCGAAGGCCTGCAGCCAGCCGGGCATCGTCTGCACCGGGACGAAGGCGGATGAGGCGAAAATGAGCGGGAAGAGCCATACGAAACCGGCGACTTGCACCGCCTCGGTATGCCGGACGGCAAGGCCGATGAAGGCGGAGATCCACGAGAACGCGAAACCGAGCAGCACGGCGAGGAGGAGCGCACCCAAGGCCCGGCCGAGCCCAGCCAGGAACCGGAAACCGATCATGGTGCCCACAGCCGTCATGAGGCTCACGACGAACAGATTGCGCACGGTGTCGGTGAGTGTTCGTCCCGCCAGCACCGCCGATCGGGCCATCGGCAGGGACCGGAAGCGGTCGATGATGCCGCGTGACAGGTCGTCTGCGAGCCCCACACCCGTCTGGGTCGAGCCGAAGACCACGGTCTGGATGAAAACCCCCGGCAACAGGAATTGGATGTAGGGGATCCCAGGCATGCTCGTGCTGATGGCACCGCCGAAGACGTAGGTGAACAGCAGTACGAACATCACGGGCTGGATGGTGGAGAACACCAGCAGCTGAGGCAGGCGGGTGTACATGCGCAGGTTGCGGCCCATGATGGCGACAATGTCGGAGGCCGCCCAGGTGATGGTGTGGCGGCGGGGCACGGTGGCGGTGGTCATGCCGTGACCTTCCCGGCGTGGTGTGTGGGGCTGAGTGGGAGCTGGTGTTGCTTCTGCTCGGCGGCATGGCCCGTGAGCGCGAGGAAGACGTCGTCGAGGGTGGGGCGCCGCAACGCGATGTCGTCGATGTCGATACGTTCCGCGTCCAGCCGCCGCACCGCCTCCACGACGATCGACGTCCCCGCCGAGGTAGGCACCGCCACCCGCCTGAGGTTGCGTTCGACCTGAACCTCTCCGGAGGCCAGGGGGGCCAGCGCGCGGACCGTGAGGTCGAGTTCGTTGGCCTGCTCGACGGTGACCTCGAGCACGTCGCCGCCCACCCGCGACTTCAGCTCATCAGAGGTGCCCTCGGCGATGATGAGCCCGTCGTCGATCACGGCGATCGAGCTGGCGAGACGGTCCGCCTCCTCCAGGTACTGGGTCGTGAGCAACAGCGTCGTGCCGTCATCGACGAGTTCGTTGATCATCTCCCACAGGCCCAGGCGACTACGAGGGTCGAGCCCGCTGGTCGGCTCGTCCAGGAAGAGGATCTGGGGACGACCGACGAGGCTGGCAGCGAGGTCGAGGCGACGCCGCATGCCCCCCGAGTAGCCCCGGACGATGCGGTCCGTCGCGTAGGTGAGGTCAAAGCGTTCGAGTACGTCCGCGGCGCGGCGGCGGGCCTCCCGGCGCGACAGGCGGTAGAGGCGCCCGACGAGTTCGAGGTTCTCCCGGCCGGTGAGGTTCTCATCGACGGCGGCGTACTGGCCGGCCAGGCCGATCCTGGAGCGCAGCTCGGCAGCCTCAGCCACGACGTCGTAACCGGCCACCACCGCGCGCCCCCCGTCGGGGGTGAGCAGCGTCGTGAGGATCCGCACCGCGGTGGTCTTGCCTGCTCCGTTCGGCCCCAGCAGACCCAGAACGCTGCCGGCTGGGACTTCCAGGTCTATACCGCGCAAGGCCTCGACTTGGCCGAATTGTTTGCGCAGTTCTTCGGTGTAGATCGCTGCCTGCATGCCCGACGCTCCATCCGCA
>JALZEO010000058.1 GCA_030862025.1 Actinomycetota bacterium
CCGCAGGAGCCGCTTGAAGACCCCGAGGTTGAGCTGATCGACGCTGTCATCGAGCAGGGGCAGACCGTGGGCTCGATCGGGATCACGCTGTGCAAACGACGCCACTGCTTCTTGACCAACCTGTATCGCGATCTCGGCCATCTCCCGCAATTGGTCGGCAAGCTCCGGTTCGTCGCGGTAGTTGGCCGACAACTTCGCCATCCTTGCCACGTTCACGGCGTAATCGCCCATCCGCTCGAGGTGGATGTTCACGTGGAGCATCGCCGACAGCAGGCGCAGGTCGCTGGCGACCGGAGCCTGCAGTGCCAGGGTCCGCACGATCCGGTTCTGTACCTCGACGTAGCGGGCATCGACATCGTCGTCTGCCCGCATCACTTCGTCCGCCAGGGCAAGGTCGCGGCGGACGAGCGAGCGCACTCCGCGCGCCAGCATGTCGGCACCGAGCTCGCCCATTCCCACGAGCGTGTCGACGAGGTGGTCAATCTCGGCATGAAAATGGTTGCGCACCGGATCGCCTCCGCCCCGTAACTGTCATCATACGCCCAGGCCTCGATTGCTACCTTACTTTGGAGACCATGCCGAAGATTCTGATCGTCGAAGACGAGGCCGCCATCGCCGAAGGGCTGACGGCGTCTCTCGAGGCCGAGGGCTTCAGCGTGGCCCGGGCAGCCAGCGGCGACGCTTCCCTTCTTGTCTGGGAGCGCGAGCGTCCCGACCTCGTGCTGCTCGACCTCATGCTGCCAGGCATCTCGGGTACCGAGGTCTGCCGTCGCCTGCGAGCTCGCAGCAATGTCCCGATCATCATGGTGACGGCGAAGGACGCCGAAGTTGATCGGGTGGTTGGTCTCGAGCTCGGTGCGGACGACTACATCACGAAGCCGTTCTCGTCCCGGGAGCTCATCGCCCGCATCCGCGCAGTCCTGCGTCGCGGCACACCCGCCCCGATCTCACTTGACGCCCCGGTCGAAGCGCGCGGTGTTCGCGTTGACCGCGGTCGTCACGAGGTGCACGTCGACGGGCGGAAGGTGGACCTGCCACCGAAAGAGTTCGACCTGCTCGAGTTGCTGGTCGAGAACGCCGGCCTCGTCCTCACGCGCGGTCAGCTCATCGAGGAGGTGTGGGGTCCCGACTACGTGGGCGATACGAAGACGCTCGATGTTCATGTCCGGCGCCTGCGCACACGCGTCGAGCGCGACCCTCACAGCCCCGAGCGGATCGTTACCGTTCGGGGGATCGGTTACCGATTCGCGGAGGTGTGAGGAAGTCACGCCGGCCTCCATCACGGCCACAGGCAAACCTGCCGGCGTTCTGGCGCCGGTGTGTTCGGGAGCGCGACCTGGAGGCAGGGTCGCTACCGCGCGCTGCATCAGCCCCGTACGCTGGTCCCGTCGATGACGCGCGCACTGTTGGTACTCGTCCCGCTCGTGACCGCGCTCGCTTCGATCGTCGGGACCCGGCTGCCCGCACCGCTCGCGGTGTTCGTCGGCGCTGGTCTCGGCCTGGCGGCGGCTGCCTGGCTGTGGTCGCGCCAGCAGCGACGAGTGGACGCGATGGCCCGCGAGATCAACCGTTGGTTGGGGCTCGCCCGACACGCCCCGCTCCGGGTCCCAGGGGGCGCCTCTTGGCAGCACCTCGCCGTCGCGGTCAATGCGCTCGGCGCTGCCTTCAGCCGTCGTGGTGAACGGCTGGAGCGCGAGCGGCGGGTTCACAGCGATTTCGTCGAGGCCCTCCCCGAGCCGGCGCTGCTGTTCGACCGGGACGGCTACCTCCTGTACGCCAACCAGGCCGGCCGGGACTGGTTCCATCTCGGGGCGCACCAGGTTCTCACGGTCGCGCAGTCCGTGGGCAGCGGCCAGCTCGCTCAGGCGGTCGACGAGGTCCTCTCGCTCGGCCGCAAGGTCGAAACGGAGGCGCAGGTCGGCGGACGCGATCTCGTGGCCGTCGCCGTGCCGGTGGCCGATGAGGTGCTCGTCGTCATGAGCGACCGCACCGAGCAGCGACGGGTCGACGCGCTACGCCGGGATTTCGTCGCCAACGCCTCACACGAGCTGAAGACTCCGGTCAGCGGCATTCAGGCCCTCAGCGAGGCGCTGTGTGTGACGGTCGACCGCGACCGCGTGCGTGCTCGCGCTCTCGTCGAGCGACTGGGATGCGAGGCCGAACGGCTCGGCACGCTCGTCCGCGACCTGCTCGACCTCCACCGCCTCGAGGACAGCGCCGATCTGCGGCGGGGCCCGGTTGATCTCGCCGCCCTGGTCCGCCGCGAAGTCGAACGCCTGCAACCCCTGGGGGCCGAGCGGTCCATCGAGGTCGAGGTGGACCTGCCCGATCGTGCCCTCATCGGCGGGGTGGAAGAGGACCTGCGCCTCATTGTCGCGAACCTGCTCGACAACGCGGTCGGCTACAACCGCCGCGGGGGGAGGGTCGCCGTACGGCTGGGTCGCGTCGACGGCTCCTGGCAGCTCGACGTCCACGACAGCGGCATCGGCATCGCCCGCCATGACCTCGATCGCATCTTCGAGCGCTTCTACCGCGTCGACGTGGCCCGATCGCGCGCCACCGGCGGCACGGGACTGGGACTCTCCATCGTCCGCCACGCCACGGAACGGCACGGAGGGAAGGTAACGGTTGACAGCGTCCTCGGGGAGGGCACCACCTTCCACGTCGTGCTACCGGTGGAGCCGGTGGCCTGATGTACTGCGGTCGTCGGTACGCTCCTCGCCGTGACGCAACTGCATCGCGACGCGGCGAAGGCGAAGCGGGCACCGGTCATCCTCGACCGGCTGGCGCAGGCTTACCCCGACGCGCGGATCGCGTTGCGGTTCTCGAACCCCTGGGAGTTGCTCGTCGCGACCGTGCTCTCGGCGCAATGCACCGACAAGAAGGTGAACGAGGTCACCGCCGAGTTCTTCCCCCGCTTTCCCGGTCCCGAGGCGGTTGC
>JALZEO010000064.1 GCA_030862025.1 Actinomycetota bacterium
ACCTCGAAGCTCGCGAGCAGCCCGAGCGAGACGAGGAACGCGAGCATCGTGCCAGCAAGCGCGGCCGAGCGGATGGCGACCTCGGACCGGGCCGGCAGGAAGACGACGACGACGGCGGTCGCCGCCGGCAGCAGGATGACGACCGTAAGCCAGGGAAAGTCGGCCACCCCACGACCTCGCAGCCTTCGATGGATGAAGCGCAGCGCACCCTACGTCACTCGAGTAGTGAAGTGGTAGTGACCCGCTTTCCCACCAACAGCTGCTGTCGTACACGAATGTCGCACGGCGAGGGAGGCGTAGACCGACTCAGTCGCCGGGGGGAAGCAGCAGCCGAAACGAGGCGCCCCCGCCCGGCCGATCCTCCACCCAGGTCTGTCCGCCCAGTACGCGCCCGATATGGCGAACCAGGGCGAGACCGAGGCCGAAGCCCGCGGTCGTGACGGGGGCGTTGCCGCGATCGAACGCCTCGAAGATGCGCTCCTTCAGTGCGTCGGCCACGCCGATGCCCTCGTCCTCGACGGTCACGAGGGCGCCGTCTCCGACCTGCTCCACGCCAACCCAGATTCCTGTCTCGGGGGGCGTGTGGGTGAGGGCGTTGTCGAGCAGCTTCGCCACGGCCCGCTCGACGAGAGACGCGTCGGTGTGCACGAGGCAGGCGCATCCGCGGAACTCGATCGGGTGGCCGGTGTCACCGACGGCAGCCACTACACGACCTACGACCGTCCTGACGTCGGTCGGTTCGCGACGGACGGCGACCTGGCGCTGTTCGAGACGTTCGATGTCAACCACCTCGGACAGCAGGTGACGAATGTGCTCGAGGTTCGTCACCGCGCGGGTGAGCAGCTCCCGTCGCTGCTCGACGGGTAGGTGGTCCTCCTCACGCAGCAGCGTTTCCACGATCGCGACCGCAACAGCAAGCGGTGAGCGCATGTCGTGGAGGAAAAGGCGCAGGAACGTGGGCGTGTTGCGGTCCTCATTGGACGGTGTCAGCCCGCGGCGTGATTCCACGCGCATGGCGTCGTCGCGCCTCCCGGAGCGGCCGGTGACGTCGATGACGACGCCCTCCACCCTGGGGCCTCCGTCGCCGTGCATGATGAGAGCCTCATCCCGCACCCGTCGCACGAGGCCGTCCCGGGTCAGCACCCGGTACTCGCAGCGCATCGAGGAGATCTTCTCGCAGGCTCCGGCCCGTTCGGCCAGCACCCGTGCCCGGTCGTCGGGATGGATCTGCTGGACCCACACGTCCGGGAGGGCCAGCAAGTCGTGGGCCGGGAAGCCCAGCAGCTCCGCCATACGGGGACTGACGAACGTGGGTACGCCGCCGGGATGCTCAGCGTCGAGGGAGTACGTCAGGACCGGCAGCTGTGTCGCGAGTTCACCATGCCTCTCCGCCTGGTCGCGCAGAGCCCGTTCCGCATCCCGCTGACGCGTGACGTCGCGCACGAACCAGCGGACCCCCACCCGATGCCCACCACGCTGCTGCGGTCGAGCCGCCAGCTCGGCAATGACGGAGTGGCCGCCGGCCGACCGCAGTCCAGCCTCGATCCGGTCGGACGGGCCTGCGGAAGGGTTGCCGGCGAGGACGGCCGCGACGAGGTGCACATCATCGGGGGCGACGAAGTCGAGCAGCGAGGAGCCGCACAGCTCACTCCTGCTCAGCGCGAACAGGTCGCTGGCAGCAGCGTTCGCTTCGAGGATGCGTCCCGCAGCGTCGGTTGCGAGGTAGGCATCCGGGAGCAGGTCGAGCAACTCCCGTTCGGGGCCAAAGGCGTCCGCCCCGTCTTCGACCGGGTTGGGCGAGGCGTCAGTCCAGGGACCGACGGCTAAGGGTGGAGGTGGACGGGTCGAGGGCAGGACGACCGGCCCCGTGTCCGAGCGGTCCGCCGCTGAACCGCTTTCGGTACCCCCAGTAGTCCGCATGGCGCAGTATGCTGCAGTATGTGGACTACGGCGTAAAGACTAGGGTCCGAGCGCCACGGCGTGTGACGGAGCCTGCCGAGGAAAGCCGGATTTTCGCCTTTGCGACTACTAATAGTAAAGTCATCCGTGCGCCCTGTGCACGATGCCATTCCCGCGTTCGTACGCGCAGCGGGCCACGTACGCCGCAACCTGCGTCCGGTTCTTCATGCCGAGCTTCGCGAGTACGTTCGAGACGTAGTTGCGCACGGTCTTCTCAGCGAGGAAGACGCGCTCGGCGATCTCTCGGTTCGTCAACCCCTCTGCGACGAGCTCGAGGATGCGGCGCTCCTGTCCGGTGAGGGTGGAGAGGAAGTCGTCCTCCGGCGGCAGCGTCTGGGCACGGTCGCGCAGCGACGACACCTGCTCCCACTTCAGGACCGACCTACCGGCTGCCACCGCCCGAACCGCCGCAACCAACTCGTCATTCGGGATGTCCTTGCTGATATAGCCTGCGGCCCCGGCGACGACCGCCTGGAAGAAGGCATCCTCCTCGGGGAACGAGGTCAGCACGAGGCAGCGGGTCGTGTGGTTGCGGGAACGGACCTCGCGGATCACCTGTACGCCGTCACCGCCAGGCAACCGCATGTCGACGACGGCGACGTCCGGTCGCGTACCGACGATGCCTCGCAGCCCTTCGGCGAAGTTGCCCGCTTCACCGACGACTTCGAAGCCATCGACTCGTGTAAGCACGGAACGCACCCCTTGGCGGACGACGGCATGGTCGTCCAGTATGAACACCCTGATGGTCTTGGGCAGGGGCACCCGGTTGCCTGTCGAAAGCTTCATTGCGCCCAACGATCGTCCTCCGAATCCGGCACGCAACGGTCCGTCTCCGGCGCGTCACGCCATGGTACATGGGTCATGTGGTCACGCGCAGGCGTTTTGCCACTTTGCACTCTCCGGGCTGGACTTCTTGCCCATCCGGGACTCTGCGCATCCGCTCGTGAGATTAACGAAGCGAGAACGCGGAATGCCTCTCCGTAAGCGAGTGGTGACATTAGTCACTAGTTGAAGTCTTCCGATTACTCCGAGTATCACACGTCTGCGGCACGGCGAGCCAGACCCTTCCAACCCGATCCAATCAGGTGACCGCGCACATGTGGGAAACACCGGGGTGGGGCCAGGACCTGGTCATGCGTCCGCGTCGACTGGCCCGGGCCCTGCGTGCCTCTGTCTGTGGTCCCGGACGTGACCTCTGGGAGCTTCACGGGGCACTCGCCCGACCCGCCGGGGTAGCGCTCGTTGCGGCGGCTGAGCGCCACGGGATCGTCGGCCACCTCTGGGAGGCGGCACGGACCGCTCCCTACGTCCATCCGCATGTCACCGCTGTCTTGGAGGATGCCTGCACCCAGACGCTGCACGCACGGCGTCAGGGGCTCGCGGACGTGGCTCTGCTGGGACGAGCGCTGGACGAGGCGCAGATCCCGTGGGCGGCACTCAGAGGGCCGATCCTCGCGGAGAGGGTCGGTCCACGCCCAGAGTTGCACTCGTATCGCGACATCGGCGTGCTCGTCCCACCGGGCGCCTTCTCCGCCGCCCACCGGGCGCTCGAGGCCGAGGGGGCGGGGGTGTTCGACCGCGAGGCGGCGCTGCTCCGGGCCGATCAGACCGCCCAGGTGCAGCTCACCTTGCCTCATGGCTCCGAGTGCCATCTCCAGTGGCATCTCCTGGGCCGCCGGGAGTTACGGCGGGCCTTCCGACTCCCCACCGACGCGCTCCTGGCGCGGGCGCGACGCAAGGTCTGTGGGGGAATCGAGCTCGTAACGCTCGACCCTGTCGACGACTTCATCCACCTCGCTCTCGACGCCTGCCTGTCGGGCGCCGACCGTCTCGTGCGACTGAAGGACCTCGACGAGACCGTACGCTGGGCCGCTCCGTCGTGGGACGAGGT
>JALZEO010000073.1 GCA_030862025.1 Actinomycetota bacterium
AGCGCTCTCCCACTGAGCTACGCGCCCGGAGAATCTCGATGAACCCTTGCCGGCGAAGCCTATCGAACCCCCCCATCGGCCGCATCACCCTGGGACGCTGACACACCCTCACCCGATCGAAGGGCGACGTTCGCCAGCACGCGATCTCCTGGCAATCGGGGGCGGCTGCCGTCAAGCTCGAGAGTGACAATGAGCGTGTCGGCGTCCCCGACCTCGACGACAATCGGCAGCTGCCCATTTGTCGGAAATGGGACCACCTCTTCGGGACCGTCCGTTCGTGGGGGCGAGAGCCAGACAGCAACATGCGCATCCGGCACAGTCGGTAGCCGCAGGTCCACCGCCACCCGCGTCTTCGAACCATCGCCGAGGATCGCCGCTATACCCTGCGTACCCTCTCGACCTTCAACCCCGAGCGGTTCTCCCGCAGCAAGCACCTCGAGAACCTCGGTCTGATACTCGACAGCGCGCTCGTAGTGGCCGGCCACACGCCGCAGGTGGAAGTTCCAGAACAGAGTTGCGGCGACCACGACGGACGCCAGCACGATCGCGAGCAGGGCCCACCGGGGGGAGGACCAAGGCAGCCATGAGCGCGGCTCTTTGCTCGTGCCCTCCTGCCGAGCGACCTGCGTGGCGACCGCTGAGCGACGTCGCTCCTCGCGCTCCGTGGCTGCGAGTTCCGCAGCCATGTCGCGCAGCTCTGCCACGCGCAGACGACATTCCCGGCATTCGACGAGATGGGCCCGGAAGATCGCAGCATCTGAGGAGCTCAGACCCCCCAGGACGTGCTGGAGAGCGAGCTCTTCAAAGCGTTCATGGCCCTCCACCATGAAAAGAGAATAACCCTGGGCCTGCGTCGCGGGGTGGGCGAGTTCAGCCGAGTCCGGGTCCTTCGGCGGTGTCCCGGCAGCACCCACCCGCCTGGCGACCTTCACTCGCCAGTCCGGGAGGCGACGGGCCGACTCGCTAGCCGTCGCCTGAGGGGTGGGAGGCCTCGCGCTCCTCGCTGTCCTCGCGTGCGGAGACTGTCTCCTCGGGTGGGCGCAGCCAGGGAAGATCAAAGTTCGGCGGGTTCCACGTCCACGGCCGGCGTTCCCAAGGCTTCGTCCAACGCAGGAAAACGGTGAGCGCGACGATGGCGGTCAGCGCCGCGTACTGCGAGCCAGTCAAGCCGAACAGGCGACGATCTTGGCGCAGGAAGTCGATGACGAGTCTGAAGGCCCCGTACCAGTACACGTAGCAGGCGGCGAAGAACCCATCCCACCGCGGCCGGCGCTCGAGCGCCAGCAGCAGCACCACGAGCAGCGCCGCCTGCAGGAAGTCGTACAGCGCCGTCTGGTGGACAGCGACGGCGAAGCATCCCTGTGTCGGCGCCTCGATCGCACCGAAGGGGTACGGCTGGGGAGGAACCGGGCTCGTAAAGCTCAGGCTGTTCGTCGTCTCGTGCCAGAAGTTTGCCGTGCACCGCCAGGCCAGCGGGAAGTCGGGGGCCAAGTCGCCGATATGGTCACCAATGGCGAGGTCACCGGTACGACCGATTGCGATGCCGACAGCTAGTCCGGGCGCGGCGGAGTCGAGCAACTGCCACAAGCGGTAGTCGCGACGACGGGCCTCCGGCAGCGCCGCCAGAATGGCGCCGGCGACGCCACCCAGGAAAGTGAGCCCTCCCTCCCAGATGAAGAGGATTCGCAGTGGATCTCGAACGTAGATGTCCAGGTGGGTGAGGACATAAAAGAGGCGCGAACCGATGATTGCGCCGACGGCTGCCCGGACGAGCAGGTCCTGCACCGCCTCGCGCACGTGTGGGACGTACGAGTGACCCAGTCCACGGAGCTCCGCACGCCGCAGCATGAGCTTTGCGCCCAGGAGAAATCCCGCCGCGGCTCCCAGACCGTGTGGGGAGATCGCGAGGTCGCCGAACAGTGGGATGCGCTCGACGATGGGCCACTGCAAAACCCCGACGACCGCGCAGAGAGTGCTCGTCGTGAGGCCGGCGGGCATGACTTCAGCAGCTGCGCGGCAGGAATCGTCGCGGATTCACCGGCGTCCCATTGACCCGTGTCTCGAAGTGGAGGTGGGGGCCGGTCGAGTTCCC
>JALZEO010000081.1 GCA_030862025.1 Actinomycetota bacterium
AGGCAGATCAGAGTCGCGGCTATGAGCCTGCAGCGAGAGGGCAGCGTCCCCACCGTGCGCGTCCGCGTACCCGCGAAAGTCAACCTGTTCCTCGCCGTGCGCGGTTTGAGACCGGACGGCATGCACGACATCGTCTCGGTTCTGCACACGGTCACGCTCTACGACGAGCTCACCGCCTCCTTGGAGAGCCCTTTGGGAAGCTGCTATCACCCCGCTAATCGGCGACTGTTCGACGTGGTCCTCGAACACGACGCGGGCCCCCAAGTGCCTCGCGACGATTCGAACCTCGCAATGAGAGCGGCTCGGAGCCTCGCAGGGGTGGTACGCGGTAGGACATCCTCGACTACGGCGGGTCCCGACACGCAAAGTCTCGACGTCCCAGTACAGGAACGTTCGTCGGAGCTTGGGCTCATGACACGCCTCGTGCTCGAGAAGCGAATACCCGTGGCTGGCGGGATGGCGGGCGGATCTGCCGACGCCGCTGGGGCGCTGCTCGCGCTGAACCGGCTGTGGGAGTGCGGGCTCGATCACGAGTCCCTGAAAGGCGTCGCGGCGACACTCGGGGCGGACGTGCCGTTTTGCGTTACGGGTGGGACCGCTCTCGCCACTGGAACTGGCGCGGCGGCTGCGCAGGTGCTGTGCCGTGCCAGTTACCACTGGGTCGTTGGCATCGACTCGCAGCCCTTGTCGACCAGATCGGTCTACGAGGCCTGGGACGAGGTGGGGGTGCCGAGCAGCGCAGCCCCTGACCAGGTCCTCCAGGCGCTTCGAAGTGATGACCCTGAGGCTCTTGCTGCAGCTCTCCACAACGACCTCGAGGTAGCGGCGTTCCATCTCCGTCCATCGCTACGGGAGGCCTCCACGGCCCTGCTCGACGCGGGCGCGCTGAGAGCGCTGGTGAGCGGCTCGGGGCCCACGCTCGTGGCGCTCGCGGGAAACGCCCGCCACGCTCGCCAACTCGCGACGGCGGTCGCGGACTGCTTCGACCGCGTCGAAGTGGTCCGGTCACCGGCGGGCGGTCCCGAAGTACGGGGATGGCGCTAACCTCGGGGCGGCGCCCCTTACTGTGTCGCCGCCGCCGTGGGAGGTGGTGTAACTGGCAACACGCCGTCCTTTGGAGTCGGTATTCAGGGTTCGACCCCCTGCCTCCCAGCTCGGAAATCTCGTCTTTACGGCGGCGTAGGGCACGTTTTGCGGCCTTGGCAGGTCCCCGTGGCAACATCGTGGCAACAAAAAATCCGGAACGTGCACGGTCAGGCTTCGAGGATCAGCCCGGCGACCTTCGCGGCCTCGCGGTCGTCGGTCGGCATGCAGTGGCTGTAGACGTCGAGGGTGATGGAAACCGTCGCGTGGCCCAGCCGCCGACTGACCACCGTGATCGGCACGCCGTTGGACAAGGCGAGGGTCGCGTAGGTGTGCCTCACGTCGTGGAGACGTATCGCCGGTAGCCCCGCGTCCCGACAGTGGGCGGTGAACCGAGCCGACACGTCGTTGGTCGGGTGCAGCTCCCGCCCATCGGGGCGCACGAACACCGCGCCCGTATCGTGCCAGGCGACGTCAGCGGCGAGCCGTTCCTCGAGCTGGCGGATCCGGTGCCGGCGCAGCTCGGCCATGGTCGCCGAATCGAGCGCGATCCTCCGGCGCCCGTGGTCGGTCTTGGTCTCGTGTACTACGACCTTCCCGTTCGACATCGTGCGGTTGCGATGCACGAAGACGGTCCCTGCCTCGAGGTCGACGTCGTCCCATTGGAGGCCGAGCGGTTCGCCGCGGCGCAACCCGGTCGTGGCGTACAGCAGCCACAGGGCGTAGAGGCGGTCTTCGGTCACGTGGCCGAGGAAGGCGCGGAGCTGGTCGGCCGTCCAGACGTTCATCTCCCGGCGACGAGCGGGCAGAGGAGAAGCAAGTTCGGCGACGTTGCGGACCACGTACCCGCGCTTGACGGCATCGCCCAGCGCCCTCGAGAGGACCTCGTGGACCTTCCGGACGCTCTTGGGCGCCAGCGGACCGCCCGTGACACTGCCGGCAGGCTCCAGATGCCGGTACAGGTCGTCGAGGTGCTCGGTGGCCAGCTCCTGGAGTCGGATGCCGCCGATATTGGGTGATCCGCCGGACAGCCGCGGCCTCAGTGGCCTGTCGGAATGGTCATCGCTTGCCCCAGACGTCGTCGCACTCGGGTCTGGCGCAGTGTGAGCCTCACAGGGGTAGCTCCACATCGGCCCAAGGCATCCCGAGCAGTTCCGAGCGGGCGGAGTCGGGTGCCTTTCACGGCCGGAAAGGGGGTTGAGTCCGTCAAGGTGGTGTCCGTCAAGGTGATGTATGACGTCCGCGTCATTGGATCGCCCTTCGAGAGAACCCTTTGCACGAGGCGACCTCCTCGACGAGTAGATCCTGGCGCCTGGCTGGTCGGGTGCTCGCATGGCAGGCCGACCTGCGGTGGTCATACCGCGGTAGTACCGACGGTGGTACAGTCTCGCCATGCCTGTCAAGAAGGTCTCGATCGCCCTCGACGCAGACGTCGCTGAAGCGGCGGCGTCCGCCGCCAAGGCGCATGGTCAGAGCCTGTCGTCGTGGCTGAACGACGCGGCCCGCAATCAGCTGCGAATCGAGCAGGGTCTCAGCGCGGTTCGGGAGTGGCAGACCGAGCACGGCATGCTGACCGACGATGAACGCGCTTCCGCTGAAACGGTCCTCGACCACCTGCTGGGCCGCTGGACGCGTCGCAGCGCGTGATCGTGTACGACGCCGGAGCCCTGGTCGCGGCCGAACGCAACGAGCGCACGATGTGGGCGCTGCACGACAGTGTGCTGCGACGTGGGCTCTCGCCGCTGGTCCCTGTCGGGGTACTGGCCCAGGTCTGGCGAGGTGGCCCCCAGGCGAGCCTGTCGCGTCTGCTCTCTGGCTGCGTCATCACGCCCCTCGACGAGCGACTGGCGCGAGCGGCCGGCGTGCTCTGCGGTAAGGCCGGCAGCGCCGATGTCATCGACGCGTCGGTCATCGCGCTCGCCCAACTCCTGGACGCAGCCGTTGTCACCGGCGACGCGCACGACCTACAGGCCCTCGCCGACGCCGTAGGGTTCGACATAACGCTCCAGCAGATCTGAGCGCGGCCGCGCTGGATCGGCGGTTACCCCTCCCGCGTTCGCTTTCGACGCGTACCAGCAGCTATCCGATCTCCGGCAACGCTACGACCCCGACAGAATCTTCGGCGCGCCAAGGGACCGGCACCCACACCACGGATGAGTCGAATCGGCTGAGCGACGGCCGCCACCAGGCACCTTCACCGACCCCCCGTGGCCGCCCGTTCCTTGCGGCCGCAGACCGAGGCGTCGCCACCCGGACATCCACCGACCCGCGGCCCCCCTCAAGACCAGGAACACAACCAGGACAGGCACCAGGAACGCCGATGCCCCTGTCGCGGACCCTCCCCTCGCCCAGGTTCATTTTCTGTCCTATCTGAGACCGGCGCCATGCTTCACGATCCAGCCAGGGATACGAACCGAGCACGAAGGAGGAGGGACATGTCGCTTCGAAACGCCGTAGCCGTCTACCGCTCTCCGGGCCCGTCCAGCCGCGACGGTGAACAAGGCACGTCAACCGTTAGCGCCCGGAAGGCGGGACCACCGCCCGCGCTGATGGCCACCGTCGCGATCGCGGGGACGGCGGGCTTCCTGGTGCTCATCGGTGCACTGCACGTCCTGAGCCCGGACTTCGATCCGATCCAGCGACCGACGAGCGAGTACGCCGTAGGACCCTTCGGCTACCTCATGACTGCGGCCTTCGTCGCGATGAGCGCCGCCACGTGGGCACTCATCATCGGCCTAGCTCGAGACCTCCCGAAGCACGCGCGCTCTCGCCTGGGGCTCGGTTTCCTGGGGGTGTGGGCGATCGGTCTTCTCGTCGCCGCAGCGTTCCCGATCGACCTAGACGGCGCCCCACCCACCGTTGCAGGCGCCATCCACAGCATCAACGGTCCACTGACGTTCATCAGCCTGGTCATAGGCATGAACCTCGTGTCACACCGGTTTGGACGTGACTCCAGGTGGCTTCCGATCCAGCGCATCGCACGGCCCCTAGCCCTCCTCGTCATCGTCGAGTTCGTCGCCGGCGGTGTCGCGGCCGCCACAGAGACGGGGGCGGGGATCGCGCAGCGCATACTCCTCGCCACGTTCTCAGCATGGTTCATCCTCGTGGCTGCTCGGCTCCTCTCAAATGCCAGAGAGCGCACGGGCTGACACCCACCCAGACCCGCCGACCCGCTACGAGCCGCTACGAGCCGCGCGCTAGAGGACCCTTCGCTGTATCCGGATCCGCCACGATCGCCCTGTTCGCGTGTGCTCAGAGCGATGGAACGGGCGTGGCCGGGTCGAGCTTTCCGGCTCGCGATGTCGCGAAGGCTCGTGTGACGCCGTCGCCACCGACACCGAAGCACCGTCCGTGTCGGGCGAATTACGAGGTGGGGATCCCTGTGCTTGCACTCATGCCCCCCTGCTTCCAATCATGCCCCTCTATCGACTCCCGCCCGCCTGCTGAGTACAGCCGATATCAGGTGGACCACTCTCTCGCAACCTTCTCGTGCTTGGTTGTGTTGATACCCGCCGAGGTGGCGAGAACCGACGACCCGGAGCGTGACCTATGCAGGGCTCCAGGTGGGCGATCATCGAAGCGCCGTCGGTTCTGGATCTGTTCCCGAGCGGGGTCGAACGGCTGCCCGACGCTCTATTGGAGGCAGGCATCGCCGATCGGATTGGCGCGCGGCGCGCTGGCCGCGTCCCCCCTCCCCAGTTCGACGCGACGCGGGACCCAGCCACCGGTCCCACTCGACCGGCGGTGCAAGCTTCGCCTCGAACCGTTCGCCGTGGATCGCGACATCGACGCGCACGATCGGAGCCGGTCCTGCTCCACGCTCGGACCTCGATGGTTACCGGACCGGGTCGACGTACCGCCGCCGCTCCGGGAAGTCGAGGAAGCCTGGCGTGATCATCAGCGCGCGTGGCCGGAGCGGGTCACTGGCTCGCCGGGATCCTCTGCCGACCATTGCTAGTGATATGCCACGGCTTGACGCAAGCCCCGAAACCGCTCGCTAGCGGCCTCGATGCGCGAGAGCCTCATCACGCTCGCCATACCGGGTCGCCGTTCACACCCTCGACAGCGAGGAGATGGGCACTTGAAAGGCCGGCCGCCGATCCGACTCCGACCCGATCGAGCCGCTGCCAGCGCAGCCGTGTCCCACTGATAGCTGACGCCACCGATTGCACGATGACGAGGTACATCAGCTGGCGATAGACGAACAGCTGCAGCGGCAACACCCACAGGTCTCGGAGTCGCTCGCTGTCGAGGCGTAACGCGTAGGCGGCGACGGCGGCATGAACGGCGGTGAAGCCGGCGTAGTAGGCCGCCAGGCTCCATCCGGCGTCGAACAGAAGTCCGTAGAGTGCGAACACGTCGACGACAGGGCCGAGCAGCGGCAGAAGGATCTGGAATACCACGATGTATGGAAGGGCACGACGCCCGAACCTCCCGGTGTCCCGTTCGAAGATGGCCGTGCGGTGCTTCCACAGCGCCTGCATGGTGCCGTAGCTCCATCGGTAGCGCTGTCGCCACAGCCCTCGGAGAGTGGCTGGTGCTTCGGTCCACGCCACGGCTCGTTGCTCGTAGGGGACGTACCAACCGGCCCGGTTCAGGGCGATGGTTATGTCGGTGTCCTCGGCCAAGGTGTCGTCGGTGAAGAGCCCGACGCCCACCAGGCCGCTGCGACGGAACGCGCCGATCGCACCGGGTACCGTGGCCATGCAGTCGTAGAGATCGAAGGCGCGCCGGTCGTAGTTGAAGCCCACGACGTACTCGAGATGCTGCCACAGTCCGAGCAGGCCCCTCCGATTGGCGACCTTCGTGTTGCCGGCGACGGCCCCCACGGCTGGGTCCTGCAGGTGCTGGACGAGCCAGAAGAGCGTGTCAGGCTCGAACATCGTGTCGCCGTCGACGGTCACGATGATCTCGTGTGACGCTTCCATCACGCCCCGGTTGAGGGCAGTGGATTTGCCGCCGTTCTCTTTGCTGATGAGACGGACGTTGGCCAGCCCCATGGCCTGGACCAGCGCGGCAGTGTCGTCGGTCGACCCGTCGTCGACGACGATGACCTCGGTCTGGGGGTAGCGACTCGAGGCGATGGAGCGTACGGCCGCTTCGATGCCAGCCGCCTCGTTGTAAGCGGGGACCACGACCGTGACGGGAGGTGGGTCGAGCCACAGGGGTGGCGGTGGCCTGCGCGCGTGGCGCCGCGCGAACGCGATGGAGACCGCCGAGCGGATGAGGAGCAGCACGGCGAGCACCAGGGCGACGACCTGGAGCGAGGCGAGCACCCAATCGGAGAGGCGGAGGCCCCAGATGAGGGCGGACCCGCGCAGCTCGACGGCGCCGCCAGCCGGCTTCATCGAGGCCCCGCTGGCGCGTCCGAGCGCGCCTGAGACGGTCGTGAACCGGTACCCGTCGGCGGAAAGCTCCCCCAGGAGTTGGTCTGTAGCCTCGACGGTCGCGCTGCGGTCTCCTCCGGCGTCGTGGAGCAGGATCACTGCGCCCTCGCCACCCCGGGGACGTATTCGCTCGAGGATCTCCTCGGCACGGGCACCCGGCACCCAGTCCTTGCCGTCGAGCTGGGTCAGCACGATCAGGTAACCGTCGTCAGCGGCCCAGCGCACGGCGCGGAGTCCTGCGG
>JALZEO010000086.1 GCA_030862025.1 Actinomycetota bacterium
TATCACGAGTTCCTCGCCTTGGCTCGGGTGGGAGCGCTTGTAGGGTCACCGGTCTTGCCCTGTCTGAGACCGGGTGATTGGAACAGTCGTGTCAGCCGCGGGTCAGGTCCCAGTAAGCGGACTGCACCGCCTTCACGTCATCTACCGCCTGCTCCTGCTCGTGGCGCAGCTCTACGGTGACCCTTTTCAGCGTCCGACCGCCCACCACAGGATCGAGCACCTCCGTACGCACATCGGCTATGCCTTCGAGCACAGCAAGGGTGCAGAACGGCGTGTAGCCAGCCGAGTACCCCCCCTCCTGCATCGCGACGAGCCGCCCCCCACAGACCTCGCTGGCGAGCTCCCGCACCATTCGGGCCATCTCCCGAAAGCCTCGGCTGGTGACGGCCATGCGGCCGAGCGGGTCGACGATGCTCGCATCCTGCCCCGCTGAGACGAGGATGAGCTCCGGACGGAACTGGCGGACGATGGGCGTGACGATCTGGTTGAGAGCGTGCTCGTAGCCCCTGTCCCCGGTACCGGATGGAAGGGGGATGTTGACCGTCGTCCCCTCGGCGCGGGGGCCTCCCACCTCATCGACCGTGCCCGACCCCACCGGGAACCAGTTCTCCTGGTGCAAGGAGACGAACAGCACCTCAGGTTCGTTCCAGAACGTCTCTTGCGTGCCGTTGCCGTGATGAACGTCCCAGTCGATGATCGCGATGCGCCTGATATGGCGGTCGCGGTGGGCGTGACAAGCTGCTATTGCGACGTTGTTGAAGATGCAGTAGCCCATCGCGCTCGTCGCGGTGGCGTGGTGGCCTGGCGGTCGGACGAGGCCGAAGGCATGGTTGACGATGTTGTCGAGCACAGCATCGGTGAGTGCGACGGCAGTGCCGGCGGCAAGCAGTGCAGCGTCCCAAGAGCCGCGGGTCACCCGGATGCGGCCCGGCAACAGCCCGCCACCCCTCTCGATGATTCCTCGCACTTCTGCGATGTAACCCGGGCTGTGACACAAGAGGAGATGTTTTTCCGAGGCGGGACGGGCAGGCAACTCGATGAGGTCGCTGAGCAAGCCGGAATTCGCGACGAGCTGGGCGGTGCGGCGGATGATGCGCAGGCTCGCGGGGTGGGGTTCCGGATCGAGCAGGTGCCCGGTCGGGAGACGGATCTCGTCCATCCCCGTGTCGTGCAGCAGGAAGCGGGGGTCGTAGGCGTAGGCGGTGCGCTCCACCATTACGCCTCACCAGCCCGACCGGCGCCTGAGACCATGGGCCGTGCACGAGGCGAGGACCCGCTAGCTGTGAGCGCGGCCTCGACGTCCTTCGCCCGTTCGGGATCGAGGTTCGGGCGGACCTGGCCGAGGATCGCCGTACTCAACGCGCGGTACGCGGCGGCGAGGGCAGGCACCTCGGCATCGAGCACATCCAGGTGCCGCCGCAGCGTCCCGACGTCGCCACGCGCGACCGGTCCGGTTATCGCCGCTGCCCCGTGCGTCAGGATGTTGTCGACACTGTGGTGAATGAGCGGGGCGAGAAACAGCCCAGGCTGGTCGATGTGGGCAGCGAGGAGAAGCCGACGGGCAACCGCCACGGCGCCGCCAACGGCGTTCGACCCTACTACCAGGGCGGCGTGGTAAAGCGCTCGACGGTCGTCGGCGACTTCGTAGGGGACACCGCCGACCTGTTTGACGAGGGCGTGCGCCCAGCCCCGGTCAGCGGGCGCAGTCGTGACCGCCCATGGGGTGTCGAGGAGCACCTCGGGAGGGGCGTCGGCGGCGTGGACGGTCTGGGCAGGATGGCATGCGGCTGTGCGCGTACCGGCCAGTCGAGCCGCGCGCAGCGGCGCGAGGCCCAAGGAGCCGGCGACATGGACGATGCGCTGTCCGTCACCAATGGCGTCGGCCTGGGCCAGAGCCAGGACGACGGGCTCGACCACATCGTCGGGGGTGGCGACGACGACAAGGTCAGCCTCGACTGCGGCGGCAGCGGGATCGGCCGCGATCATCGCGGTGGGGAAACGGGTGCGAAAGCGGGCGCGGGCTTCCTCACGACCGCCACCGGCTGCGACGACTCGGTGTCCTACACGGGCAAGCGCGGCCGCGAGCACGGTACCGAGCCGGCCGGGGCCGACGATCGCGACCCGGCCAAGGGGTAGCTCCTCGTGGCTCACTGGGCAACCTCTGGGGTGTCAGCAGCTTGACTGCTGATGCGCCCCTGGTGCCCACCGGACCATCGCCTGCGCCGCTTGCCCTGTGAGGGCCACTGTGAGTTGTGCGAGGTTCGGTGGCCCA
>JALZEO010000111.1 GCA_030862025.1 Actinomycetota bacterium
CCACCCACCCGACCGTACGCTTCCTCGCCCTGTCGGTCTCCGACGCACCCGAAGACGTCATCGCTGTCGTCAGGGGTGGGGCGCGCGGCTACGTCACGAAGACCATCCAGCCGCAAGAGCTCGTCGACGCAATCCGGCGGGTGAACGAGCGGGACGCGGTCTTCTCACCCCGACTGGCAGGGTTCGTGCTCGACGCGTTCGCAGGCGAGCCGACCGGGTCCATCGACCCCGAGCTCGACCTACTCACACCGCGGGAACTTGCTGTCATGCGTCACATCGCTCGTGGCTACAGCTACAAGGAAGTCGGGCGAAGACGGTGGAGACTCATGTCTCGGCTGTGCTCCGCAAGCTGCAGCCGTCGAACCGCCATGAGCTCGCGATTTGGGTGGCCGACCGACGCCTCATCTAGCCGGCCGGTCACTGCCGCCGTCCGACAGCGGGGGACGGCTCAGCGCGTGAGGTAATGCCCTCGGAAGTAGACGAGCGGGTCGTCGAGGTCTTCGTCAAGGTCCAATCGCTCGATTCTGCCGGTAGCGAGTTGTGCGTAGCCCACTGACGAGGTGCTCTCGAGCCTGCAGTAGGCGCGCGTTTTCACCTCGCCGAGGATCGGACCCCACGGCGACTCGGACACTTCGAGATCGGCGAACAGACCGCCCGGCGCGGGGATGCGCAACGCGAAGCGGTCGGCCAGGCGGCGGTGGTTGGCGTGCAACACATGGACGACGAACGCTGCGCTGTCCTGGATGGCCGCCCACAACTCGGAGACGTCGCTGATGAGGCCGAGGAGGAGCGCCGACTCGCCTTCGGCGACCAGCAACGAGGAGATGGTCAGAGCGCCGCGCCCCGTGACCGTCCCGGCCGTCCACACGGTCACTGGGGACGCCAGCCTTCCCCGGAATCGGCGGGCCGGGTCGCGTTCCTGCAGCGGGGTGGCGAAGGGGTGCTCGAAATGGATCCGGCCGGCGGAGTCGTCCATGGCCTCACTCCGGCCCCACGCCCGCCTCAGGTTTCGTACGTCCCCACCACCCGCGCCTGCTCGATGATGTGTCCGTCAATGCGATCGAGCAGCTCCAGGCGGGTCAACCCGGGCTCGGCGTCGAGTTCGACGTCCAGCGCGTAGAGGTGGAAGAAGTAGTGGTGGGTTCCGTGACCGGAAGGCGGGGCGGGTCCGTCGTAGCCCTGGTTGCCCAGGTAGTTCTCCCCGGCCGTGAACTCGCTGCCGCCCCCTTCCTCGAGGGAGGTGGTGGAAGGAGGAATGCCGTAGAGCATCCAGTGAGTGCACCCATACGTCACCGGCGCGTCGGGATCGTGGATGATGAGCGCGAACTGCCGGGTTCCCTCGGGCACGCCGGTCCACTCCAGCGGCGGTGAAACGTCGTCGCCATCACTGGCGTACTTCGTGGGTATCGGGTCGTCGTGGCCGAACGCGGAACTGCGAATCGACAAATCACCGAGGTTCAAAGTCCCTGCCTCCTTCGCTGCGAGCATTTCGTCCGGACACTAGGCCTCTGCGTCGCCGCCTCAGGTGACCCCGTGCCACCCATCGGCCGGGGTTGCACGGCCCGCACCGAGTACCTGTTGCTTGTCCCACCTCCCGCCTAGCTCCGGACCGAACCAGTTCTCGCAACCCGCCAGGGGGTCGGGGCCTTGGAGCTTCAGCTCGGGGACGACCCCGAGGAGGCGGCCACCGGTGATGCGGTCGAGCTCAGGCAGGTTGGTACGAGCTGCCAGGTCAGGCCGACCGGGGTAGCAGCCGACCACGACGCCGATGCAGTCCAGGCTGCGGCGGGCGATCGCCTCGACCGTGAGCGCGGTGTGGTTGAGCGTTCCGAGACCGGGTCGCGCCACGATGAGCAGTGGGAGCCCGAGCGCGGCGGTGAGGTCGGCGAGGGTCGTGCCATCGGAGCCGAGCTCGACGAGAAGGCCGCCGGCTCCCTCGACGACGAGGCGGATGCGAGGAGCAGCTGTGTCCTGAACTGTCGTAACGAGCGCGGGGTACGCGAGTTCTTCTCCCACGAGCCGTGCGGCGACCCCCGGGGCGAGTGCGGGACCGATCCGCCGGCCCGTCATGGTCGCCACCCCAGCGAGTGACCCCACCTCTGCGGCGTCGTTGTCACCATCCGCCGTGCCGGACTGCACCGGCTTTACGTAGGTCACCTCGTCCCCCAAGGCGCGCCACAGCGCAGCGAGAGCCGCAGCGACCACTGTCTTTCCGACGCCGGTATCGGTGCCGGTTATGACAACTCCCT
This sequence comes from Actinomycetota bacterium, assembly GCA_030862025.1. Lineage (GTDB taxonomy): Bacteria > Actinomycetota > Nitriliruptoria > Nitriliruptorales > JAHWKO01 > JALYGD01. The sequence continues at coordinate 2,250 of JALZEO010000111.1, forward strand.
GGCCCACCATGGTCTCTCTTCCCACGCTGCTGCTCGCCGCGCCGGTTCCGACAGCGCTGACCCCAGCACCTCGGAGAAGGCTGCCACCGCCGCCTCGACGTCGGCTTCCGTATGGGTGGCCATGACCGTGGCACGCAACCGGGCCGTGCCCTCGGGCACCGACGGTGGACGGATC
>JALZEO010000139.1 GCA_030862025.1 Actinomycetota bacterium
AGGGCATCCTCATCGAACGCCACGGCGTGAACCCAGACGCGGCTTTCAACGTCCTCCGCACGGCATCCCAGCGGCAGAACCGCCGCATCCGAGACATCGCCGAAGAGATCGTCCGCACCGCCCAAACCCCCGGCGGGCCCGACAGTATCCAAGCCGACCGGGAACCCAGCTCTCCCGGCCCGGCTTCCCCCGAAGCGGACTCCTGATCGGCCCGGTCGGTCGCGATGATCCTCCGGCCACCGACCGAGGGACTTGGTGGAGTCGGAGGCCGTTGGCGGGTCGGCCCAGCACCGTATTTGTGACGTGCCTGGGCCAGCTCGGGGGGCGACACCTGCTGAAACGGCCCCGAACGCCCTCTCAAGGCGGTGACGCCGGTTCAAATCCGGTCGGGGCTACCAGGTAAAACCGCAGGTCAGAGCGCTATTCGCCCGAGCCGCAGCCGCTAGTGCGGGGTGCGGATGAGCAACGTGACGGCGAGCGCGCTTCGGAGGCGCCATCCTCAGCGGATTCTCAGCGACGCCTTCAGGTTTCCTTCAGGTTCCCCTGCCATCATTCCCTTTGATCAAGGGACAGATATTGGATACCGGGCCTAGGGCTTACCAGTCTGCCGTACCCCTGCGCGCGATCCTGTGCCACGACGACCCGGAGATGCGCGACGCCGTCGCCGCGACTATCGAGCGGGCCGGGTTCGTGCTCGTCGGTAAGACCGAGCGGGGTCTGGAAGCAGTGGGGCTTGCTGGCGACGTGCGGCCAGACGTCGCCGTCATCCACCTCGCCCTCCTCGGAACGCTTGGTCTGCGCCTCATCCCGACACTCCAGGCCGCCGCACCCGGCTGCCTGGTCGTCGTCCTCTCCCCTTTGGACACGCTCGTCGTGCCTGCGCTCGAGGCGGGTGCGCATGCCGTCGTCGCCGAGAACGACGTGCTCGGCCTCGCCGCCGAGCTAGGTGCGATCGCCCGTAGTCGACTGTCGCCGGCCTGAGGGGTCCGCGTCGGCCTGTGCGGGCGTCTCCATGCCCGTCGCCTCTGCCTGCGACGGCATCGGCAGTGTGAGGACGAACGACCCGTCCTGATAGATGAGATCCCCGTTGTGGGCGCGAGCCACCTCTCGTGCGATCGGCAGGCCGAGCCCCGACCCGCCCGAGTGACCGAGTGTTGCGAAGCGCGCGAAGATTCGTTCCTCCTCGCCGTCAGGGACGCCGGGGCCGTCGTCCGTGACCTTCACAGCCACGCCGTCGTCGATGCGGCTGACGGTGAGGGTGACCCGAGACACGGCGTAGCGCCGGGCGTTGTCAAGGAGGTTCGCGATCGCCTCGCTCACCTCGTTGGGGTCGAGCTCGACCGTGGGGGGCGGCTGGGCGACCTTCAGGTCGACCTCGAGTTGCGGGGCGAGCGCCGCCGCGCGCTCCACTTCACCCCGGCACAACGTGACGAGGTCGGTCGGGGTGCACAGCATCGGCCGGCCCTGGTCGAGTTGGGCCATGTGCAGCAGGTCGGTGAGCAGCCGGCTCATGCGAGCGGTCTCGCGGACCGTATGGGCCAGCAGCCGGTCACGGCTCTCCCGGTCTGTGTCGCCGAGCAGCAGCTCGACCGACCCGAGGATCCCGGCGAGGGGTGTACGCAGCTGGTGGGCAGCGTCCGCGAGGAACCGGCGGCTGCGCTCCTCGGTCTGCTGTGATCGCTCGAGGGCATCTTCCAGCCGGTCGAGCATGTCGTCGAAGGCCACCGCCATGCGCCCCAGGTCGGTGTCCCTGCGCTCTGGCCTGAGCCGCTCTCCGGTCCGTTCGGCGCTGGTTCGTTCGGCGGTGGCTGCGATTTGGGCGAGCGGCCTGAGGGCTCGGGCCGTCACGGCCCGGAGGAGGAAGTAGGCGAGGGTCAGTGCGAGGGCGGTGCCGGTTGCCATGGTGGTCAGCAGACGGCGGAGGGTCGACTCGACGCCGGCCCGGCTGGCGAACACCTCGACCTGGGTGCCATCGGTGAGGGTCACCCTTGTCGAGATTCTCGGGTGCAGCAGCGGGGTGGGCGGCTGATCCGATCCCAGACGAGGGGTGGCCGGTTCGGCGTCGAACTGCCGACCGTCGCTGGTGCGGACCGTTGCGGGTACGGCGAGGGCTGCCAGCCGGGGCGCGAGGTGCTCGCTTGGGACCGTCGCACCCATCTCGCGAGCCACCTGGGCGCGGGCGGCGAGGAGATCGCTCAGCGAGTCTTCGAACCGCTGGCGCAGGCTGAGATAGACGGCTGCGTCGAACGCGAGCAGTATGACGGCGATCACCACCATCCCGGACAGCGTGACGCGGCGGCGCAGCGGGGGGGTGCGCATCGTCAAGGCTGCATCACGTAGCCGACGCCGCGGACCGTGTTGATGAGCCGTGGCCCGTGTTCCTCCAGTTTGCGACGCAGCGTGCTGACATACACCTCGACGAGATTGGGGTCGTACTCCTCGAAGCCCCAAACCGCCGACAGCAGCTGACTCTTCGACAGGACCCGCCCCGGTTTCGATCCCAGCGCTACGAGCAAGTCGAACTCGGTGCGGGTGAGGTCTACCTTCTCGCCTGCGCGGGTGACGGTGCGGGCATCCTCGTCCACCACCACGTCGGCGACCTGCCAGCGTGCGGCCAGCCGACCCGAGCGACGCAATAGCGCCCGGATACGTGCGAGCAGCTCTTCGACGGCGAACGGTTTGACAAGGTAGTCGTCACCACCGGCCCTGAACCCTGCCAGCCGGTCTTCGACCTCGTCGGCAGCGGTCAGGAAGATGATCGGCGCGTCGTTCAGAGTCCGGATGGTCCGGGCGAGACCAAGGCCGCTGGGCCCGACCGGCAGGCGCACGTCGAGGACGGCGAGGTCGGGTCGGAAGTCGCGAACCGCCTGCTCGAACCCGAGCCCGTCAGCCTCGGCGCGAACCTCGAAGCCTTGCAGCTCCAGCGCAAGGGTGACCGTATCGCGAACGGCCGCATCATCCTCGACTACGAGCACACGGGTGGTGGGGCTGGCCATGGGGAGAGGATACGGAAGTCAGGCGGGGGATTCGGAATGCCAGGGGGCGACAAGATGGCTTGCGGGACAGGCGCGGGCCTCAGGCGGTCGGTTGTCCAGGTCAGGATGGGCGGAGTAACAGAAGGGCTCGGCCGGCGGGGCGGGCACCTCCGGTTGCAACCCGACAGGGGCGCCGCTTCCTCGGACGCGGTGAGGGCCATGGAAGAGCGGCGATCGAAGTTGATATGGATCCTATTGTTCTAATACGAGTCCACCTGTTACGAGGCTAATCCTCTCGGCACTGGTACCGGGGCCCAAGAACAGTGTTCTGAACAGCATTCTGCGCGTATCAGTGGGGTCAAGGGGAAGGTTTGACGAGGTAGTCGTCATGCGGCCCGAACCGTGCCGGCCGGTGTTCGACCTCGACGACGGGGAGGACGTTGATCGGCCCGTCGTTCGCGAGGCGAATCGCTGGGGCTCAGCCGACTGGCGGACACACGTCGGGCCCTGCGAGGTCGGTTCGGAAGTCGCGAACCCTGCTCGATCCCGAGCCAGTCAGGTTTGCGCGGACCTCGAAGTCCTGCTCGAGCGCGACTTGGGTAGGTGCCGGGGACGGCCGCGCGGTCCTCGACGACGAACAACCGGGCGGGAAAGCCGGCAAGGGGGGCGGACTTGGGCGGCGGGCGATTCGGACGCCTGGGGAGTGACCAGATGGAGTTCCCGGACAGACGTCTTTGGTCGGCTCGGTTCCACCGCCCGGGTTGTCTAGTTTGTCTCTCTGTGTCTTCTTAGAATTACTCAGCGTCTCTTCAGGTTCGTCTCAGCCCGTCTTCAGGTGACCTCGGCAGATTGTGCGATGCCGAGTCAGAAGAGGCTAGGCAGACGGGGCGGACAGCTCCCCCTGTTACGGCATCAGAACAGAGTGAGTGTGGCATGGGGTTATTCTCCAACGAAGCCAAGAAGTTCGCGAGGACGGGAGAGCGTCGCTGCGGGTCCGCAACGTGGCGCGCCCGCTCCGGCGTACTCGTCGTGGTGGGCCTCGTCGCATTGACGCTCCTTGCCACCGGCACCCTGGCTGCCATTTCAGAGGCGCTCCGCGACCGGAACTCCACCGGCTCCGGCCAGTCCAGCGCCCCTAACGGCCCCACCGACGCCCCCGCCGGTGCCCTGCCAGCGGCTGCACCTGCGGCTGGCGGTGCAAACACAACCCTGCTCGTAAAGCTCGCGCCTGGACTGTCCGATCAGGCGCAAAACGACATGGTGCAGCGCAACGGAGGGACGAAAAGGGCATCCATCCCCCAACTCCGGCTGCTCGTCGTGGACGTGCCCAATGGGCAGGCCGCGCAGCACGGCCAGCGGTACCAGGGCGAGTCCAAGGTGGAACGGGTGGAGATGGACGTTGCGAGGCAGGCTGCCGCCGCACCCAACGACCCGGCCTACAGCGACCAGTGGGCCCTCCCCAAGATCGGCTGGGACTCCGTCTTCGGAACCGTGTCCCCTTCGGGTTCCGCCAAGGTGGCCGTGCTCGATACGGGCGTCGACGCCTCGGTCCTCGACCTGTCGGGACGGGTGGAACCAGGCTACTCGGCCTTCGGATCCGACCCTGGGACAGATCCGAACGGGCACGGCACCTGGCTCGCCTCGATCGTGGCGGCCCAGGCTGACAACGGAACCGGTATCGCCGGCGTCGGCTACGGCGGGGTGAGCGTGCTCCCGGTTCAGGTCCTCGCTGCGGACGGCACGGGTAACGACAGCGACATCATCGCCGGGGTCACCTGGGCGGCCGACAACGGCGCCAGCGTCATCCTCATGGGCTTCAGCAACCCCGGCTTCAGCCAGAGCCTGCAGGACTCCGTGGACTATGCGTGGTCGAAGGGCGCGGTCCTGGTCGCGGCCACCGGCAACGATGGCACCTCCGAGCCCACCTATCCCGCCGGCGACACGGGCGTGATGGGCGTTTCCGCCACCGATCAAGCAGACGTGCTCTGGACCGGCAGCAACTACGGGGCCGCGACCTTCATCGCCGCCCCCGGCGTCGGCATCGCCC
>JALZEO010000083.1 GCA_030862025.1 Actinomycetota bacterium
CAGCCGACGTGAAACGGTGACCTCCCGCGACCGCGCCGCCGAGCTCGTCCTGCGCTGGGCCTCGGTATACACCCGCCGCCTGCCTCCCGACGTCACGACCCGACGTCGCGGCGAACTCGAATCGGACCTGTGGGAGCAGCGCGCGCACGGGAGGCAGCTGGGAACTCCCATGCCGGTGGTCGCACTGTCGATCCTGCGGCGCCTGGTTGCAGGGATGCCAGCGGATCTCAGCTGGCGGCAGGGACAGGTTGCGGCAGCACGGGGAACGCCGCTCGAACGGGAAGGAAGACCCGTGTTGGGGAAGCTCGCGCACAACTGGTGGCTCGTGCTGGCCGCTCTCGTCGGAGCCTTCGAAATCGTGTTGGCGGTGGGCATCGCGCGGGAAGGCAATCCCGGCAGCATCGCAGGCGGGATCGTGATCGCTGCGTCGAGCCTGCTCGTCTTCGCCGGAATCTGGCGGCGTCGCCGCGCCCGAGTTGTCCGCGAGCTCCTTCGCGAGTTGGAACCCGTGGAACCACGGGGCACCGCCGCTGCGCAACTCGAGGCCGGCGGCCAGGATGTCAGCCTCCAGCGGCAGCAGGGTCCCAGGCTTGCGGCGCACGTCCCGCAGTATAAGAAGATATCTTCCTTATGGCAAGCGTGGAGCCTGCTGCCTCGCCGCGGGCAGTGCCCTGCCCGAACTACGACCCGACCCGGGCACTTCCCCCGTCCGCAAGCCGCTGGGCGATGCGTTCCAGCACAGCACGCCAGTGCGTGCGCATCATCTCCCGCGTGTCCGCGTCGGGAAGCTTCTCGAGGTGAGCGGAGATCGCGGTCTTCCCCGACCCTGACTCGGAAACCGTCAGTTGAAGCGTCGCAGGCGTCGGCCAGTCCTCCGGCTGCCACGTCATTCGCAGGCGCCTCTCAGGCTTCACGACCCTGATCTCGCCGCTCGCGCCGTGAGCGTCGTCCCTGGATGGCACCTCGTACTGCTCGCCCTCGACGACGGCGATGGACGCTCCCTCGCCCAGCCACAGCTCCGGCCGGGAGGTGATCAGCTGCCACGCCTCCCTGACGGTGGCAGCGACGCTTCGCTGGACGCCGACCTGAAAGCCCACGTCGGCGGTCTCACCCAGGACCCGTTTGCCGCGGGCCTGTTCGTAGCCGACCGTCAGCGACTGCCGCCACCAGTTCGAGCTGACTTCGGGATGCTCGCGCTCGAGGTAGGCGACGATCTCCTTATGATTCCAGTCCGCCGCCCCGGCGACGTCGAGCGTCTCCAGCCATTCCCGCCAGCCGCGGCCGGTTGCCTCGCGAACGGATTCCGTTGACAGCCGGCTGAGCCTCAGCTTCTCGCCTTCGTGCGCCATCGTGCTTACCTCGTTCAACGACAGCGGCCTGTTTCGGGAGCCCCATTCAGCCGTACATCAGCGACCCCGGCGTGGTCAGCCGCTCGCCCGTTTCGAGCCACGTCTTGAGCCCCGAGAGAATCATGGGCCAGCCGCCGTAAAGCTCCTCGTTCGCACCCTCGCGCAGGTCGCCGTGGGTGACGGTGAGCCGGCAGGAGTCGCCGACGGGTTCGATCTCCCAGGTGACCCTCGAGGTGCCCTCGTTCTTCACCTCGTCGCTCCACAAGGCAACCATGCTATGGACCAGCCGTCGGGGCGGGTCGACCTCGAGGATCTCCCCTTCCCCCAGGAGCCCGGGGGCGGAGGGGTGGCTCATCTCGTAGCGAGACCCGGGCCTCCAATCCGAGTTGATCCTCACGCCGAAGTTGTACGTGCTCCTGATCCCGGGATCGGTGATCGCCTCCCAGAGGCGCTGCGGCGTGGTGCGAATGTAGATCTCGAAGACCTTCTCCATGGGAGTTTCCAGTCTGCTCTTGAGACCGCTGAGCGCAGCCGCCCAGGGCTCGGCGTACTTGCTCACCCACCGATCGTGGACGAGTCGGATCGGGACGGGGTTCAGAAAGTGGAGCTTCTCGCGGCCTCGCCGCTTCGTGACCACCAGGCCCGCCTCCTCAAGCTGCTTCAGGTGCTTCATCACGCCGAACCGCGTCATCGGGAAGCGCTCCTGGAGCGCGCTCAACGTCTGCCCGTCCTCACGGAAGAGCTCGTCGAGCAGGCTCCGCCGGGTGGGATCGGCGAGGGCCTTGAACACGTCGTCCACGCCCCGACAATACGTGACCTTTTAGTCACATGTCAAGGCAACCTCCCGCCGGGAGAGGGTGCCGAGTCCGGAGAGGATCGTGGCGAGCGCCGACCGGGGGCCCTCGCCTATCTGCGGGGGTGTGGTCAGCCTTCGGCGGGGCGTGGCAGCGACCGGAGCCGGTGGTCGGGTGTGAACAGGCGGCGGGTGAGGCCGAGGCCGATCACGGTGGTTGTCGTGGCGGCTGCGCCAAGCACGAGAAACATCACGACAGCCTGGACGACGACTGCGTCGATCGGGTCGACGCCGGCGAGGATCAAGCCGGTCATCGCTCCGGGG
>JALZEO010000162.1 GCA_030862025.1 Actinomycetota bacterium
CACAATGCCCGCGCGTGCAGTCGATGGCCGCCGATACCGAGGTGTGCACACTCCCGTCAAGTCAGCGCCGTGGGACCAGTCCGGTGTCGGAGGTGCTCGTTGGCCCGCATCCGATGAGATCGTGCAATCATCATGAGGTGCCCACAACCAGGCTCCTCACGACGTCAAGCGCTTCGGTCGATCTCCTGACGAGCATCCGATGCCTGCTCAGCGCATCCTTTGCAGGCCAGTTTTCAGACCACGACTGGGAGCATGCGCTCGGCGGCTGGCACGCGGTTGTCATGGAAGCGGACCTACCACTTGCCCACGCAGCCGTTGTGCCCCGCGCGCTACTGGTGGACGGGCAGCCCTACGACACCGGCTACGTCGAAGCCGTCGCGACTGCCCCCTGCAGGCAGCGAGAAGGCTTCGGATCGCTGGCCATGTCGCGGCTCATGCAGTTCTTGCGTCGCGAGTTTGAGTTGGGCGCGTTATCAACGAGCCGTCACAGCTTCTATGAGCGGCTCGGTTGGGAGCGGTGGCGCGGACCGACGTTCGTTCGGCACGGACGGCAGCTGGTACGGACCCAGGGAGAGGACGACGGTGTGATGGTGCTGCGATTTGGTCGCAGCACCGAAGTCGATCTCGACCGCTCCATATCCTGCGAGGCTCGCATCGGCGACGACTGGTAATGCCTCTCCGGACGTCCGACCCGCTGCTAGGCGCGGTCCTAGGTCCGACCGGATCCCGCTTGAGTGCCGGCTTGTACCCAGACGGGGTCGAGTAACGCTCGGGGAGTTGAGTCCCTCACTCGCACAAGCCTTACCGCCAGCTGGTTATCGAGTCTACTGCTCCAAAATCGACTCAGGAGGCCGGGGAGCGATTATTGGATCGGCGTGACGATGCACGATCTTCCACTCGCCGTCTTCGCGTCGGTACATGGTCGTCGCGCGAAGTGCCATTGGCACGATCTGGTCGGAGCCGCCGATCTTTCCTCGCCACCGCTCGAACTCGAGGGTATATGCCAGGTCCGCGGTCGCGTACTGCGAGATCCGCTCGAAGCGGATTGGCTCGCCCTCTCGGAGCTGGGAGACGGCGCGCTCCAGGGTCTTCTCAACCTGGTGCCAACCACGGGCCGGTGGGCCTAGGGGGTTGGCGAGGGTGACGTCATCGCGCCGCGAAAACAGCGACTTCTTGGGCTCGGGGTCTCCTGTCACGAGCGCGTTCAGCGCGCGGTGATCTTGCTCTATGACCTGATTGAAGTCGGACGTCAACGTTGGATGCCTCCGGATCGTCTCGGAGCCGCACTCCCCTCTCGACGCCTGCGGTAGAGCGCGATTCCTGTCTGACTCATAACCACACGACCGTGATGTTCTCGACCCTCCCGGACCTACGCTGCCCGTCGTCTGGTCTTCCAGCCGACGCGAGCGACGACTGCAGCGGCGATCATACGAGGAAGGGCACGTTCCTCACCTGGACAGCGAGATGAGGATGATTCAGCGGAGGCCCAGCTTTCGACTGCAACGTGGCCAGGCCGCCCACCCCTGAGCAGCCAGGACCCGCTCGGCCACCAGAACCTGATCGCCCTTCGAGGCCCGCCCGGCGTGAACCGGCATGTGTGGGCTGCGGTAGGCCTCCCAGGTGCCGGGGTGGAACTGGAGGCCACCCTCAAAGTCCTGTTCCCCGCGCCGGGCTCCGTAGTCCCATCGAGCGGAGTGCTCGATGGGTTTTCCGTTCCCATCCCAACTGCCCGACTCACAGTCGGCGAGTCGGTCCCAGTGGCTGCGGGGCTTCGTGGCGAGCCGGTCATTCGGGTCGATGCGGGGCATCGGAACCCGGACCTGGGAAAGCGTCAGCGGTGGCTGTGGGGCCGCCACGACACGCTTGCTAGCAGCACGCATGTCGGTCTTAGCCTCGGAGGGTCTTTTCCTGTTCGCGAGCGCAGGAGACATCACGAGTGCCGTCAGCGCGACCCCCGTCACGACTCCGTTCAAAATGGGAGGTCTGGGACGTGAGCGGTTCCGAGGGCGGTTGCGGCCCAGAGTACGTGCGTCAACATGTCTCATGCGGATGATCTCCTGGGAAGACGACGGGCGCAGTAGCCGCCGGCGCATCAACGCCCCCATCGGCGCCTACGGCAGCTAGCGCTAACTCGTGCGAGCGCGCAGGTTGCCCTCTGCTCACGGAAGCTGTCGAACAGCGACGGGTCTCAAAGCAGACAGATCGTCATAGAAAGCGGCCCATGGGACCCGCACGGGCGCTGGGTGCACGAGATAAGGAATGTATGTGCGCTAGTCGATGCAGCTCTGAGAGCGTGGTCCGGTCGAGCATTTCGGGCGCGGGTGGTCGGAAGGTCGGCCGGGCGACGCCAGACACCGAGACTCCGTGCGATGGGCGGGATGTGGAGGGGCCGGAACGCCGTCCAGCAGGCATGTGGGAGAGGCGCCACCACGACCGGGGACCAGGATTAGAGCCTGCACGTACCTGAAGGAGCATCGCATTCGTTTCTCAACGAACATCGTGGTCCTCTAGACCACAAGTGCAGCTGTGTTGCTGGAGGCCGCGCCGTAGTCGGCGCCAGCCTCGTGTTTGACCTCTAGGCCCCGGTGCTCACGCTTTTCTTGGCTCCGTCTGACGCCCCGTCGGATACTTCCGAGGCTGAGCGCAGACCGCGACGGCTGAGATCGCGGTGGGAGGTGCCGCAGTGAGCACTACACAGGAGGCTGCCGGAGGAGGGACGGCAGCAGTGGGTGGGCGTGAGGAACCGCCGTCCCCGAGACTTCTGGTCGCTCACACGTTCCGCATCATCGGGCTGGCCGTCGTGTACCTGGTGACGGCAAAGCTGGGACTCCTCCTTGCTGTGCCACCAGGAGTCGCAACACCGGTGTGGCCGCCAACCGGAATCTCCCTTGCGGCCCTGCTTCTGCTCGGTCCACGACTGTGGCCAGGAGTCGCACTGGGAGCATTCGCGGCCAACCTTCAGCCGGACGTTCCACTGGCGGCGGTGGCGGCCATCTCGATCGGAAACACGCTCGAGGCGGTGGTCGGCACGCTGCTCCTGCGACGTGTTGCCGGCTTTCTGAGCATCGAACGCGTCCGGGACGTCCTCGCGCTCGCCACGCTGGGCGCGCTCGCGAGCACGACCATCAGCGCCACCTTCGGCGTCACGTCCCTGCTGGCCACCGGCACGATAAGCGTGCACGAATACCAGTTCCAATGGCGGGTCTGGTGGGTCGGAGATGCCATGGGTGATCTGCTTGTGGCCCCTCTCGTCCTTGCCTGGGCCGGAGGCCTGCCCAGGACCTTGCGTCCGAAGCGGCTTACTGAGGGTGTCGCGCTCGCGGCCGCACTCGGTGTTGTCGCCTGGACAAGTTTTGTCAGCGGGCAACTTGCCTACTCGTATGCTCTCTTTCCGCTGCTGATCTGGAGCGCCCTGCGTTTCCGCCAGCGTGGAGTGACGGCCGCGGGGCTCTACGTGTCCGGCGTCGCCATCTGGGCAACCCTCGAAGGAGTCACCATCTTCGAGCGCGCCTCCCTGGCCGACAGTCTGTTGATCCTGCAAGCACTGGCGAGCGTTGTCGCGGTGACCAGTCTCGTCATCGCAGCTGCGATCCGAGAACGGGAGTCTGCTGAAAAAAGATTGAGGGACGAAGCGGCCGCGGTCGGTCTTCTCCAGCGTGTCGCCGTCGCCTCGAACGAAGCGGCGACCTTCGAGGAGGCCTTGTGTAGCGCAGTCCGAGAAATCTGTGTTCGCGCCGGACTACCCGCAGGACGGGCCTACCTTCGTGACTCGCGAGGAGCGCTCAGGTCCGCCTGCTCGTGGCCTGTCGACCAGCGAGAGTCCGTCTCGCTAGATGGGCACACGACAGACGCGGCTATCGAACCTGGTGTAGGCCTCGCAGGTCGTGCCCTGGTGAGCGGACGGCCTGTCTCGGCCGACCGGGCAGAAAAGGCGAGGCTGTCCGACGTAAGCGTCAGTCACACCACTCCAAGAGGGGGGGAAGCCAGACTGAACGGCGCTCGGTCCGTAACGCCGAGGGCAGTCATCGCGCTGCCCATTGGCATGGAAACCGACGTCGTGGCGGTCCTCGAGTTCTTCTCGCACGAGCCGATACCTAGCGACCATCCCCTCCTACGAGTTGCCGATCCGCTCGTCAACCAGCTCAGACGCGTGGTCGAGCGCGAACGGCACGAGGAACTTCAGCGCCGGCTGCTCGCCACCACGTCACACGAGATCCGCACACCTCTCACGCTCATCCGCGGCTTTGCAGGCATGCTGCTGGAAGATTGGGACACGCACAGCGAGAATTCCCGTCGCGACCTTCTCGAGCGGGTGGTTCAACACAGCCAGGAACTCCATGGCCTGGTTGAGAATCTCCTGACGAGTTCCCGCATCGATGAGGGCTACCTTGAAGCCCGCCCTGAGGTCACCGATGTCGCCACTCTCGTGGTAGCGGTCCTGCGCGATCTCGGACTAGACGACGTCGACGTGGTCGCCCCAGCCAAGGCTGAGGTCATCGCCGACCCCGCGCACCTACGCCTTATCCTCGTGAACTATCTGACGAATGCCCTGAAGTACGGTCGTCCTCCGGTCACGATCCGTGTTGAGCCTTCCGACTCATCCGTGGAGATCAGCGTCGAAGACCGCGGAGAAGGCGTCCCGCTCGAACTTCAGCCACAGCTGTTCCAGCGCTTCGTGAGCAGGACCGACCAACCCAGCGGGACGCCGAGCATCGGACTGGGACTGTCGATTGCCCACGAGCTTGCCCGGATCCAGGGCGGAGAGACCTGGTATGAACCAAATACGCCCTCGGGCGCCTGTTTTCGCCTACGTCTTCCTGCCCCTCCCCCAGTGGACGCCTGATCGTTGCCGCGTTGCTGGCTGTCGTAAGGTTGAACGTGGCCTCCGCCATGCTGGTTATCCAGCCGCTTCACGGTCAGCGACGACCTCCACGCTGTCGTCGGCTCGCCGCCACAGCGTGGCCTCGATGCGGACCTGCCCG
>JALZEO010000168.1 GCA_030862025.1 Actinomycetota bacterium
TGCCCGGTGACAACACCCAGATGACCGTGGAACTGATCTCCCCCATCGCCATGTTCGAAGGGCTCCGCTTCGCCATCCGCGAAGGCGGCCGCACCGTCGGCGCCGGCCGAGTCATAAAAATCATCAAGTAGGTACCACCCCAGTAGATGACAGTGGAGATCCGAAGAGGTATGGGAGTGACGGAGGCGGGGGGGAGCGGCGATGGCTGATCAGAAGATCCGGATCAGGTTGAAAGCCTACGACCACGAGGTCCTTGACCGGTCGGCACGCGAGATCGCCGATACTGTCGAGGCAACCGGGGCTCACGTGACCGGCCCGGTGCCGCTGCCGACGGAGCGTAATATATGGTGCGTTATCCGCTCGCCGCACAAGTATAAGGATTCGCGGGAGCACTTCGAGATGCGCACTCACAAGCGCCTCATTGATATTCACATGCCGACCCAAAAGACGATTGACAAGCTTATGGGGCTCTCGTTGCCGGCTGGTGTTGACATTGAGATCAAGCTGTAGAAGGGGAGATCAAGCTGTAGAAGGGCTTTCAGTTCCTTCATACTCCTTAAAGCAGACGAGATGAACAAAGAGGATGACCGATGGCCAGCAGGGGGATCCTGGGTACGAAGCTGGGTATGACCCAGGTCTTCGACGACGAAGCCCGTGTGATTCCGGTCACCGTCATCCAGGCGGGACCATGCATCGTGACGCAGGTCAAGACAATTGAGCGCGATGGCTACAACGCCATGCAGCTGGCGTATGGCACGCGCCGCAAGGTGAACAAGCCGCAAAAGGGTCACCTCGCGAAGGCTGGAATCGACCAGGGCGTGCGGACCATTGCCGAGCTGCGCACCGACGACCTGCTCGAACTGGGAGCCAAGGTGACCGCTGACGTCTTCTCGAGGGGCGATCTCGTCGACGCGACGGGAAGGAGTAAGGGCAAGGGGTACTCGGGAGTCATGCGTCGGCACGGCTTCGGCGGCATGGGTGACGGTCACGGTGTGAAAAAGAAGAACCGCCATCCCGGCGCAGTCGGGGCCTGTGCGACTCCCGCGCGCACCTTCCCAGGTCAGAGAATGGCGGGTCAGCTCGGCAACAGCCGAGTAACGGTCCAGAACCTCGAGGTCGTCGGTGTCGACTCGCAGCGAAACCTCATGCTCGTCAAGGGCGCGGTCCCGGGTAACAACGGCGACGTCGTGCTGCTGAGGTCCGCCGTGAAGGCTCCTCGTGCGCAAGGGGGTGAGGAGTAGATGGCGACCAGCGCGACATCTGAGGAGGAACTCGTCGTCGGGGTCCTCAACCTGGACGGCGAACAGGTGGGGAGCCTCGAGTTGCCGCGAGAATGGTTCGGCGGGCCGATAAACGTCCCGGTCATGCATCAGGTCGTCACTGCGCAGCTGGCCGCCGCCCGCAACGACACCGCCAAGACGAAGGGCCGGGGCGAGGTACGCGGTGGCTCACGGAAGCCCTGGCGCCAGAAGGGCACGGGCCGTGCTCGTCACGGCTCGATCCGGGCACCACAGTGGGCGGGCGGCGGGGTTGCCCATGGGCGCAGCGGCGAGCAGGACCATAGGAAGCGGGTGAACAAGAAGATGAAGCGCCTCGCACTGCGCTCGGCCCTCAGCGACCGAGCGCGTGACGGCCACGTCTCGGTGGTGCGGGAGCTCGTCTTCGACCAGCCGCGGACGAAGGACGCGATCGGTGCACTCGCCGCGCTCGGACATGAAGACGCGAAAGTGCTCGTCGTGCTCGCCGATCGACACCTCGCGACCTGGAAGTCGTTCCGCAATCTGTCGGCCGTCCATGTGCTGACCGTGGACCAGCTCAACACGTACGACGTTCTGCTCAGCGACGTCGTCGTCTTCGACGAGGCGGCAATCCCTCTCATCGGGACTGGCCGGCGGGCGAGCGCTCCCGCGTCCTCCTCCCCAGCCGCGAGCTCAGGGGAGGAGCGCGAGTGAAGGACCCTCGAGACGTCATTATTCGTCCGGTCGTCTCCGAGAAAAGCTACGGCTTGCTCGACCAGGACAAGTACACGTTCATCGTCGACCCCCGAGCGAACAAGACCGAGATCAAGATCGCGATCGAGAAGATCTTCGGGGTCAAGGTCCTGCAGGTGAACACGATGAACAGGGCAGGCAAGCGCAAACGCCGGGGTATGACGGTCGGCAAGCGTCCCGACACGAAGCGCGCGATCGTCAAACTCGCCCCCGGTGACGAGATCGAGATCTTCGACGCAGGGGTCTGAGGGCCCAGGAGAGAAGCAGGAGAGAAGCAGGAGAGAGCCACAGGCGGCCAGCGGTTCCGGCGCCCGTGCCCTAGCGAAGAGAGCAGCACATGGCGGTTCGCAAGTACAACCCGACGACGAACGCTCGGCGCGGAATGTCCGTCGCCGACTTCTCGGGCATCACCAAGA
>JALZEO010000212.1 GCA_030862025.1 Actinomycetota bacterium
AAGCATGATCCAGCAAGAGTCGCGTCTGCGCGTGGCCGACAACACGGGAGCGAAGGAGGTATTGTGCATCAGGGTCCTCGGCGGTTCGGGACGCCGCTACGCGTCGATCGGTGACATATTCGTCGGCACGGTCAAGGATGCGATTCCGGCCTCCAACGTCAAGCGCGGTGACGTCGTGCGTTGCGTGGTCGTGCGTACCGCCAAGGAAAGGCGCCGGGCAGACGGCTCGTACATCAAATTCGACGAGAACGCATGCGTCCTCATTCGCCCCGACGGTACGCCACGCGGCACGCGTATCTTCGGGCCGGTAGGGCGCGAACTGCGGGACCGGCGTTTCATGCGCATCATGTCGCTCGCCCCCGAAGTGCTCTAGCCGCGAGCATGAACCGATAGCGAAGCAGCGAACAGTCCCTCGAGCAGAGAAACCAGGACGAACGAGCGAAGCGATAGGACAGGGCGATGCAGCGCGTGCGAAAAGACGATCGGGTGCGCGTCATCAGCGGTAAGGACCGCGGCAAGGAAGGTCGGGTCATCCGCCTTTTTCTCGATGAGGACCGCGTCCTCATCGAGGGAGTGAACTATGTGAAGAAGCACGAGCGCATCCGCCAGACGCAGCGGGGCGCCCAGGAGGGCGGCATCATCGAGACCGAAGCGCCCGTACACCTGAGCAACGTGCAGCCGATCTGCCCATCCTGTGACCGACCTACCCGCATCGGTTACCGCTTGGAGGACCCCGAGGATCGTCGCAGCAAGGTGCGCGTTTGTCGCCGCTGCGAAGGAACCTTCTAAGCCGCTCCGGTAGCGACTGCAGCCCAGGGAGACGAAAGATGAGCGCGACGACCACCGACTACGTGCCGCGACTGAAACGACGCTACCGCGAGGAGATTGTCTCGGCTCTGCAGGAAAATCTAGGCCTCGCGAACGTCATGCAGGTGCCGCGTCTCGAGAAGATCGTGGTCAACATCGGCATCGGCGAGGCGATCCAGGACGCGAAAGCCCTCGAAGGCGCTATCCGGGACCTCGCGATCATCACGGGTCAGAGACCCAAGGTGAACCGTGCCAGGAGGTCGATTGCGGGCTTCAAGGTGCGCCAGGGCATGCCCGTCGGGGTGAAGGTCACCCTTCGTGGCGAACGCATGTGGGAGTTCATGGACCGGTTGCTGTCAGTGGCGTTGCCCCGAATTCGTGACTTCCGGGGCCTGAACCCCGATTCGTTCGATGGCAACGGGAACTATACGTTCGGAGTTACCGAGCAGCTCGTCTTTCCCGAGATCGATTACGACGACATCGACGCGGTGAGAGGCATGGACATCACGATCGTGACAACGGTTACCAGCGATGAGCACGCGCGTGCGCTGCTCGACGCGTTCGGCCTCCCGTTTGCGCGGGTCGGCCAGAGCTGATCCCGTCGGCGGCAACAGTTGCAGCGGACAACAAGGACCAGGGGCAGTAGGATGGCGAAGAAATCTCTTGTCGAAAAGGCGAAGCGCGAGCCGAAGTTCTCGGTGCGGAAGAACACTCGCTGTGCCCGCTGTGGCAGACCACGTGCCGTGCTCCGCAGGTTCATGCTCTGCCGCATCTGTTTTCGGGAAATGGCCCATCGCGGCGAGCTTCCAGGCATTCGCAAGGCGAGTTGGTAGCTGCGACGGCCGGCGCGACACGAATGGAAAAGTGATGAGTGCGGGAGACCGCGGAAGTGGTCTGGGCCTGCCCAAGGCCGGACCGGATCGTCGAACCGGAAGGACCGTCGACACGCCCACGACGGAGGCGGGAGGGATCTGACGTGACGATGACCGACCCCGTCGCGGACATGCTCACCCGCTTGCGTAACGCGAGCATGGCGCACCACGACCACACGAGCATGCCTTCGTCAAGGATGAAGGCAGGCGTGGCTGACATCCTCAAGCGCGAGGGATACATCCGCGATTTCCGCATCGAGGACACCAGGCCGCAGCCGACGCTTCATGTCGAGCTGAAGTACGGCCCGAATCGCGAGCGAACGCTGTCAGGCTTGCGCCGGATCTCGAAGCCCGGGCTGCGCGTGTACGTGAAACGCGACGAGATCCCGCGCGTGCTCGGCGGTCTTGGCATTGCGATCATTTCGACGAGCGCCGGCCTCATGAGTGACCGCGAGGCACGACGCCAAGGTCGTGGGGGAGAGGTCGTCGGCTACGTGTGGTGACGCCCGGGCGTCGAGACAGAGGGACGAAGATGTCACGAATCGGCAAGGCACCCATCCCGGTGCCCGATGGCGTATCGGTTGAGATCGACGGGCTCAACGTCCGGGTGGAGGGACCCAGGGGCGCCCTCGAGCGGACCGTACCAAGCGGGGTGACCGTAGCCCGGGAGGACGGCGGCCCGATCGTTGTGCAGCGCAACGGCGACGACCGCGACAGCCGTGCTCGCCACGGCCTCGTCCGGTCGCTCATCGCGAACATGGTCGAGGGTGTGACGCTGGGCTATACGAAGCGGCTCGAGCTTGTGGGCGTCGGGTATCGGGCGCTCGCGCGCGGTCGCGACGTCGAACTGCAAGTGGGATACAGCCACCCGGTCGTGGTCAAGGCCCCCGAGGGCATCGAACTCCAGGTACCCCAGCCCAACAGGATCGTCGTGAGCGGTATCGACAAGGTGCTCGTTGGCCAGGCCGCCGCGAACATCCGAAGGATCCGCCAGCCCGAGCCGTACAAGGGCAAGGGGATTCGCTACGAGGGGGAGCAGGTGCGGCGCAAGGCTGGGAAGGCCGCCGGCCGCTGACGTGCGCGTCCTCCACGCGCAGGCGAGCGAAGAGGGAGACCGCAGGGGCGGTGTCAGCTGGCCGAGACAGCGACGGAGCCGGGAGGGGACCGATACATGGACCCGAAGAAGAAGCAGTTGCAGCGCAAGCGACGGCATGTGCGTCTCCGCCGGCGTATCCACGGCACGGCTCAGCGGCCTCGCCTGTCCGTCTACCGCAGCAATGCGCACATCTATGCCCAGCTCATCGATGATGAGGAGGGCCACACCCTCGTGGCAGCATCCTCACGCGACAGTGGCTTCGAGGCGGGCGAGGACGATGACAAGTCCGCCGTCGCCCGCAAGGTCGGTGAGCTTGTGGCACGCCGCGCCCGGGAAGCCGGGATCACGCAGGTGGTCTTCGATCGCGGGGGCTTCCAGTACGCAGGAAGGGTCCGCGCCCTTGCTGAAGCCGCGCGTGAGGGTGGCCTCGAGTTCTAGTCGATACGCCCGACGAGTGACGGGCCCAACGGGAGTTCAAAAGAGTGGCGGGACAAACGGCTCGAGATCGTGAACGCGACCGTGACCGAGGTGGGCGAGGCCGCTCACGGGAAGGCGAGCGCGACCAGTTCGACGAGCGCGTCGTCAGCATCAACCGCGTGGCGAAGGTCGTGAAGGGCGGGCGGCGCTTCCAGTTCACGGCGCTGGTCGTCGTGGGTGACGGCCGGGGCACCGTGGGGGTCGGGCACGGCAAGGCGCGTGAGGTGCAGTCGGCGATCCAGAAAGGCGTGGAGGAAGCGAAGAAGAGCTTCTTCACCGTCCCCATGGTCGGTCGGACGATCGTTCACCCGGTCCTGGGTGAGGCAGGGGCCGGGAAGGTCCTGCTGAAGCCCGCCTCTCCGGGCACCGGGGTCATCGCTGGCGGGCCGGTGCGGGCGGTGGTCGAGGCTGCGGGTATCTCCGACGTGCTCGCGAAATCGCTCGGCACGAACAACCCCATCAACGTGGTACATGCCACGGTGACCGCCCTGAAGAGCCAGAAGCACCCTCGCGAGGTGGCGCGACTGAGAGACAAGTCCTTGGAGGAGGTCGCTCCGAAGGCGATGGTCGAGACCCTGCGCGAGGCGGGCGGGTAGTTGGGTGGAGGCCGGAGGAGCGGGCTTGGCTGGACC
>JALZEO010000229.1 GCA_030862025.1 Actinomycetota bacterium
CATCCGGCCGGTGGCCCTCGATCTGTACGACGCGGTCGACGACCCGCGAGCGCTGGGCTTCTGGTGACAGTTGAATCTCGAGCTGCACGACTTCCGGGAGACCACCGCCACTCTCCTCGGCCGCGAACGCGTTCGCGTTGACGCCGATCAAGGCTGGACGATGCCCGGTGACCTGCGATCTCGTGATCGTGACTCCCCCGAAGACCTCCTTGCTGACGATGAGTGTTCCATCGACGAGTTCGAGGTCGGAGGCATCCACGATGATCCCCGCTTCGAGCCGCACCGCGAGGCGGGCAGCAACGTCTTTGAGAAAGTTCGAGGAGGGAAACAGCAGCGTGCCTACCCCGGGGGAGCTGAAGATGTGCTCGAGCGCGTCCACCATGGGCAATGTCACGTAGTTCGTGGCGGGAGCTTCGTCCCACAGGTAAAGCTTCTGCGCACCAAAGGCGCCCACCCGCTCGGCACACTCCGGGGCGTGGACACCGAACGCGACTGCCGCGAGGGTGGCTTCTGTCGCGGCTGCGAGCTCGCGCGCTTTCGTGAGGATCTGATTCGTGGCCTTGCGTGGCATTCCACGATCATGATCAACGAGGACGACCAGTTCATTCCTACCCGCCTGTGCCTGCAGCGCTGCCCCGTCACTCATGCTCCAGCCCCTCGCCTCAGATGATCCTCTGCTCGACAAGCCAATCCGCGAGCGCCCTGGCCCCGATCTCACCAGTACCGTCGTCCTCGACCTTCTTACCAGCTTCTTTCTGCGGTCGCGGTTGTGCGTCGACGATCCGCGCCCATGCGCGTTCGAGCCCGACCGCCCCCGGGTCGACTCCGACCTCCGCGAGGGACTTCATCGCGAGCGGCTTCGTCTTCGCCGCCATGATGCCCTTGAACGAGGGGTAGCGCGGTTCGTTGATCGCCTCGACGACCGAGACGATCGCCGGTAGCGTCGATTCGACGACGTTCCAACCCTCGTCGGTCTCGCGGTGGACGACGACCCGGTCCCCGTCGATGGAGAGGCGGCGGGCGTAGGTGAGAGACGGCAAGCCGAGCAGCTCCGCGACCGCGGCGGGCACGATGGAGGTGCGTGCGTCGGTCGCCTGTGCTCCCATGATGACGACGTCGAACTCGACCTGACGAAGAGCCGCGGCGATGACCTTGGCGGTGGCTATGGCGTCGGAGCCGTGAATCGCCTCGTCACTCACCTGTACGGCAGCGTCCAAACCGTACGACAGGGCCTTCCGAACCACTGCTTGGGCGCTGTGCGGCCCCACGAGCAGCACCGTGACTTCCGCTCCGTGCTGCTCTTTCAGACGACAGGCCTCCTCGATGGCATATTCGTTCATGGGACAGAGAATCGACTCGACCTTTTCACGGTCGAGGGTGTAGTCGTTGGGGTCGAGCGGCTTATCGCCTGCCGTGTCCGGTACGCGCTTCACGGGGACTACGACCTTCACGACCTCTCCAATCTGATGACTCACCCCGGCGAATGTTCACCAGTCTATGTGGCTGGGACTGGCCGCCTCGTTCCACGCACGCGTTTTCCTGCGGGGCGACGGCCTTTCTCGCCGCCGGACCAAAGGCGAGCGGGACTCCCCGTCCTCACTGCGGTCAGCGGGAGCCGGGGCCTGGGGCGACGCTCATAACCAACGGCCGATCAGGTTGAGCACGATGGTGAGGACGAGCGACACGACGAGCATCGAGACGAGGGGGACGTAGACACGAGAGTGCTCACCCTCGATGCGGATGTCGCCGGGCAGACGACCGAACCATGACAGACCGCCTGACCAGATGACGAGACCGGCGACGATCGCGAGGACCCCGAGCAGGATGATGATGAGGCCAAGCGAGCGCTCCACGTGCGGCATGGTATCGCAGCGCCCGGCTGCCCTCGGAGTTGCCGCCGGTGACGGAGCACGCGCGGAGCCGAGCCCTTCAAGGCTCGGGCGCGGTCCATTGAGCAGATGTACACACGCCCGTCGCCTCAGGCTGACACACTCGAGATGAGGCTCGTCGAGTCAGGATCGTAGGGGGTTCCCGTGTCCGCAGAGCGACCTTCCACCCAGAGTGGAGCACGCCCCGCACATCAGACTGGCACTGCGGGTGAGCGCCTCGCTGAGGTAGCGAAAAACGTTGGACAGCGGGTAACGGATGCCGTCAGAGAGGCGGTGAGGCCGAGCGGGCGACCAACCGGACAGGCCGTCAGGGAAGTCATGACGCCGAACCCCCTCACCCTATCGATAAGTGCCACACTCGTGGATGCGGCACGGGTGATGCGGGATGCCGACGTGGGACCGGTCGTGGTCCTGTACGAGGACGGCTCCCTGTGTGGCCTCGTCACCGACCGTGATCTGGTGGTTCGAGGCCTGGCCGAGGGGTTTCTTCCCCACAGCATGCTCGAGGATGTGTGCTCCAAGGAGCCCATCACCGTCGGACCTGATGACGACGTGACTTTGGCCGTCCAGCTTATGCGCGAGCATGCGGTGCGTCGTCTGATTGTCGCAGAGCAGGATCGAGTCGTTGGCATCGTTTCTCTGGGGGATGTGGCAATGAACCGAGACCCAGACTCGGTACTCGCGGACATAAGCTCGGCCCCTGCCCAAAGGTAGGTGGCGGTACGCCCGCGTCATCCCCTGGTGCCTCGCAACGAACGTTCGAGTCTTGAGGTAGTGGCTTGGTTACGGATCGTTTGGGGACAGGCCAGCTTTTCAGACCTGGCATCTTCCTGTTGACTGCGACCGCCACGGTGCCGGCCGTCGCCCGGACGCGAAGGAGGAGCGGTCGCATGCACGAGCGAGCAGCAACCGGAAGTAGGCATGTGAAGCCTGGTAAGGCTCGCTTTGATGATATCTATGATCGTCCGGATCCTCGCGCCTATTTTCGGACGCTGCGACGGCTCAACTACCAGATACCTCACCATGCGCAGCGGGTGTTCAGGGCGCTGATGGAGGCACGACGTAAGACGCGCAGCCCGGAACATTCAACAACGGTTCTCGACCTGTGCTGCTCCTACGGCATAAACGCGGCCCTGCTGAACTATGAGTTGACGCTCGACGATCTAAACACGCGCTATGCCTCACCGAGGATGGCCGGCCTGACCAGCTCGGAGCTCGCAGCGCTGGATCGTGCATTTTTCGCCGCTCGACGGCGGCCCCGGGCGGCGCGGTCGGTGGGCGTCGACCTGGCTTCGAACGCGGTCAGTTACGCCCTCAAGGTTGGCTTGTTGGACGAGGGATTTGCTGAGAATCTCGAGCGCGCCGCGCCAAGTCCCGCCCTTCAGTCAGCCATCTCCAGCGTCGACCTGGTGACGGTCACCGGAGGTATTGGCTACATCTCTGAGCGATCTTTTCAGCGCATCTTGGACTGCGCGTCCGAACCTCCCTGGGTAGTGGCTTTCGTGCTGCGCATGGTCTCCTACGAGCCCATTGCAGAGACATTGTCGCGGTACGGTCTTGTCACCGAGCAGCTCGCGAGCGAAACCTTCCTGCAACGCCGCTTCGCAAACGCCGAGGAACGGCTGTACGCCCTCGACGAACTCGAACGTGCCGGGGTGGACGTGTCGGGGAAGGAGTCGGGCGGCTACTACCACTCACAGCTCTTCGTCTCGCGGCCGGCGTGGGACGCTGCCGAGCTGTCGCTTGAAAGCCTGCTTTCCAGGGCAATTACGGCCTGACAAGGGACGCGTAGATTGCGTCCCGCGTTGGCC
>JALZEO010000230.1 GCA_030862025.1 Actinomycetota bacterium
ATCCAGGCCGTCTCAGGTAGCGGAGCTGGCAGGGCAGCGGATGCTGGCGACGCCGGTCCGAGGTCCATGGGCCGCGCCCGCCGCTGACGGCTGCGCAGGGCGTCGATGCAGACGTTGGTCGCGATCCGATACAGCCACGTGCGCAGCGACGAGTCTCCCTTGAATCCGTCGGCTGCACGCCAGGCCCGAATGAGGGTCTCCTGTACCGCGTCCTCGGCCTCGAACGGCGACCCAAGCATGCGGTAGCAGTAGCCCGTCAGCTCCCCCCGGTACGTCTCCAGATCCGCGTCGCCAGTCGGGAGGTTGGGTCGCCCGACGTCGGTCGAAGCGTCTGTGAGCGCCATATCCGTCATGCCTGCCCCCCAAGTGCCCACATCGCACCACCGTCGTGACCACCCGATCGTACGACGGTGCAGTGACGGTCGCTCAGGACTGGTCGAGCCCGGCGTCAGCACGGGCGAGCGACGGCGAGCGACGGCGAACCTTCGGGATCACGAGCAGGTGTTGCCGGTGGGCGTCGTACGTCCGGCCGCCGTGAACTCGTCGCCGTCCCTGTCAGGTCGCCCGAGCGCCGTCGGCCGCGCTACGCAGCGCTGCAATCGACCTCGTCCTGGGTCTCACAGATGATTTGGAAGGAGACGGCCTCGTGGAACGTGAACTCAGGGCCGCCGTTGATGTCTCATGGCTGCTGTCCTCTCGGGCGGGCGTGCACGTTCCCTACCACGGCCCCTGTAGACGGTCGCGCGGCGAGGAACTCATCGCGGCGGGATCCACGGGGGACGTGGCGCGTCCATCCGAGGCAGCGTCGATGCGACCTCTCCGAAGCGGTCCGAACGCTGCTGCCAGTCTCGCCACGCGATGGTGAGTTCGTCGCGATCCCGGGCGACAAAGTTCCACCACATCTGGATGCCTTCGGGGAAGGGCTCCCCACCCAGCACCAATATGCGCGTTGGGTCCGAACGGGTCTCGATCGGGAGCTCCTCGACACCGGTGGGCACCAGCGCCAACCAGCCCGGCTCGGCGATCTCGGCCCCAACCCGTACAGGGGCGTCCAGCGGAACGATTGCGTGCTCGAAGGCCGCCCAGGTCGGCAGCACCGCCCGCCCGTTACGCACCGTCACATCGAGGCCAACCAGGCGTGTATCGGTCCGAGCTGGGGATGTGGCGTCGCGGAAGGTGCCTGCCAAAAGCTGCACCGTCGCCTTGTCCTCCTCGAGCTCCGGGAGCTCCGCGAGGTGCTGGAAGGACGGTTCGCCGTGCCGCGTCGCCTCGGGCTGCGCCACCCACATCTGCGCCCCCGAGAAGGGTGGCCGCGCCGCGAGCTCAGCGTGTGCGATTCCGTGCCCGGCGGTCATCCAGTTCAGCTGTCCAGGCCGGATGACCTGTTCGGAGCCCAACGAGTCCGTGTGCAGCGCCTCTCCCTGGATCAGCCACGTCACGGTCGACAGCCCGATGTGGGGGTGGGGCCCCACCTCCATCGGATCGGGCTGCTCGGCATCGGTCGGGTCCACCAGATCGACGAAGCACCATGCGCCCACCGTGCGGCGACCCTTGGTGGGCAGCACCCGCACCACGCCCAGACCACCCACTGACGTTCGGCGTCCCTCGCGGACCTCAACTCTCTCGAGCGCCTCGTTGTCGCACCGACGGTCTCGCTCCTCGACCGGCCCGCTCACCGCCACCCCGATCGCCGTGTCCCACCAATCATCCCGTACCGTTCGCGTGCCAGTGTCACGCTACTCGGACGGTCGGGGCCGATCCGGCCATGGTTTGTGATGTCTGAGGTCGGATCGGGCCCGGCTCCTGAAGCACTTCTGGGGACATGCTCGTCGAAGGCATACTGTCTCCATGATCGACCACGTTTCCATCCAGTGCGCGAACGTGGCTGCGAGCGCCGCGTTCTACGACGCGGTCCTCGCCCCCCTCGGGGGAGAGCGGATCAGGGATTTCGGAGAGGTGATTGGCTTCGGCGTCGCGCCCAAACCCGACTTCTGGATAGGTCCACGAACGACGGGTGAAGGGTTCCGGGAATCCCACATCGCTTTTGCGGCGCCCGGCCGGGCGGCTGTACGGGCGTTCTTCGACGCCGCGGTTAGCGGCGGTGCTGAGGTGCTGCACGAGCCCCGGGTGTGGCCGGAATACCACTCCAACTACTTCGGTGCCTTCGTTCGGGATCCCGACGGCAACAACGTCGAGGCCGTCTGCCACATCCCTGAATAGGGCTTGCCCTCGAGAGGAATGACCGGAACCCGGCTTGGCCCTGCGAACTGCACTAGGGCGCCCAGCCCAGCCACGCTTCTCCAGCGGCGATGGTCGCCCATAACAGCAGGCCATTGACCACCGGCACCAACAGCACGGCCAGCGGTCTGCGGCGCATGCGAACCACCAGCAGGGCCGCGACGATCCACAGCAGGACCAAGCCCGCGGCCGCCCACAGTGGCACGCCGAACAGCCCGATCGCCGAGATGGTGAAGAAGCCCACCACCAGATGTAGGGCTCCTGCCAACGCCGCGGCCACGAGCCGCATCAGCCGGCCGAAGTGTGTCGCATCTGAGGCCCGCGGGCACGGGCGTCGATGAGAGCGTGCTTCATGCCGCCTCCTCAGACAGGGTCCCGCCTTCCGAAAGGCGGGGGTCGGCCTGCCGTTTTCGGCTCTGTGTCCTCAACGCGTCAGAAGTCCAAGGCGACGATCGCCTAGCCAGGAATAAGGACGGCATGGGCCGAGCTGAGCCGTTCGGCCTCGTTGCGATCCGACTTGTCACCCGACACGTCGTCGGCCCATTCGAGCAGTCGCTGCAGGTGGGGGTCGTTCGCAGCCGCAACGATACGAGGGCTGCCAATGACAACCTCTCCGCCAGTCCCGTCGATGGCGATGAGCGTGCCTTCTGGGACGGTACGCCCACCGGCTCGTAGGCAGCCGGCGGCGGCGTCGACCGCGAGGTCTGTGACCCCCACCACGGCCGGCTTGCCCATAGCCCGCGCTACAACAGCGGCGTGGCTGGCCGGCCCGCCGCGGGCAGTCACGATTCCGGCGGCGGCAGCCAGGCCCTGCATGTCGAGTGGGGAGGTCTGTGGGCGCACCAGGATGACCGGGCCTTCCGCGGCCATGCGGGCTGCTTTGTCGGCGGTCGTCGCGACCGCACCGACCGCAACACCCGGACAGGCACCCAGCCCTCGGGTGAGGATGTCTGCCTCGTCGGCCGTCACGATGCGGCGCCGATGAACGTGCTGGAGATCCTGCGGGGAGATCCTAAGCAGCGCCTCGCGGCGCCCGATCACGCTCTCGTCGGCGAGGTCGACTGCGACGCGGACAGCAGCGCGTCCGATGAGTCGGGCGGGTCGCACCTGCAGGACCGATAGCTCGCTCGCCTCGAACGTGAACTCCACGTAGCAAGCGTCGCGGTAGTGCTCCTCGATTCGATTCAGGGCTCCCAGAAGCCCTACCCACACCGTCGGCTCTCGGTCGGCCAGTTCGTGCAGGGGCCGAGTCAGCGATCCGCCCGAGACAACGTCGTCGCCTTGGCGAACGAACAGGACCTCGCCGAACGGGACAGGTTCACCCGTGTTGGGGTTGCGGCTGAATGCGACGCCGGTGCCACTGTGGTTATCGCGATTCCCGAACACCATCGCCTGCACGGTCACGGCTGTGCCAAGTTCGTGCGGAATGTCATGCAGTTCGCGGTAGGTCTTTGCGCGCGGTGTGTCCCATGACGAGAAGACGGCCGCGACCGCCAGCTCCAACTGCCGCGTCGCGTCGTCCGGGATCGGCTCGCCGCCTCGCCGTTGGATCATGGCCTCAACACCTCGAATCGCACCGGCAAGGCGTGTTTCCTCGTCACCGAACTCTTGCTCGGGCATGTCGCCCACAAGGGCTTCCAGGCTCTCTGCGTCCAAGCTCATGATCGCAGCGGCGAAACTGGACAAGAATCGCAGTCGTAAGTCGAGCGCAAACCGCGAATCACCTGTCTCCGCTGCCAATCCGGTTGTGGCCTCCTCCGTGAGGCCGAGGTTGAGGATCGTGCTCAGCAGGCCGGGCATCGAAACGGCGCCGCCGGAGCGAACAGCCACCGCCAGTGGCCTATCGGGTCCACCGAGGCGCCGTCCGGTGGTGGCTTCGAGTTCGGCGATCGCAGTCGCGAGCTCGGTAGCGAGGCCATCGGGAAGTTGCCTCTCACGGAGGAAGGCCCGGCATGCCTCAGTTCTGATGACGAATCCGGGGGGTACCGGCAATCCAAGACGCAGCAGAACGACGAGGCCGTGCGCCTTACAGCCAAGAACGTCCGCCGTTTCCTCGACCTCAGTCGAGAGCGGGTGTATCCACGTCATCGCTGTAACATAGAGCCGTGTCGGACTTGCCCCACCGCACCAGCACCGAGCTCCTGGTGCTCCACGCCCTCCGCTGCATCGGTTTCGCGGGCCTCCCTCGTGTGGCCGCAGCCACGGGCCTCCCTGAGCCCCACGTTGAATCGGAGCTCATTGATCTCGCCGTGGCCGGTCTTGTCACGCATATGGCAGGTGACTTCGGGGGCTGGGGGCTCACCGAAGCTGGCCGCACCGTAGATGCGGAGCGGATTGCCGACGAGCTGAGAGCGTCCGGTACCCGAAACACTGTGGCCGAGGCGTACGACGAGTTTCTCGTACTCAACCCGGAGTTGCTCGACCTTTGCACGGCTTGGCAGACGCGGTCCATTGACGGAGTCGTAACGACGAATGACCACACCGACCCTGCCTACGACACTCGGATTCTGGACCGACTCACCGACTTCGACCACCGTGCCGGTGTTGTCTGCGCAGACCTGTCCGCAGCAATGTTCCGATTCCAGCAGTACCACGTCCGGCTCACCGACGCACTCGCTCGCGCCAAGTCCGGTGCGTTGGACTACGTGACGGAGAGCACCGCGTCCTACCACACCGTGTGGTTTCAGCTTCACGAAGACCTGCTTGCCACTCTGGGCATCCCGCGATATTGAACCCCGCGGACTCTTACTGAAACGATCCGCGGGACGTGACCAACCTGAAGGTGTCACCTGGCCGGCGAGACGAGGGGCGTCACTCTTTATCTCACCGGTGCGTGGAGTGAGACGCAGCAGTCACCCGGCTTGCAAGCGAGCACAGCGGCGACCGTTTCGTTTCCAAGGCCTCTGAGGAGCCCATCGATGAAGGCCTGGTTTATATGACACATGAGCTCGGGTGCCTGCTTGGCAAGCGCGTGGAACTGGCAGTTGTGCAGCGGGAGGACGCCTCGGTCGTCGCTGTAGGGCTCGAATCCATGCTGTTCGAGAACGTCGCGGGCGACGGCGAGAGCCCGCTCGCCACCGAGTCGTCGCAGGTGCCGCTCACGGCGAACCGCTTCCCCCAGGGCATGTCCTCGCTCACGGGCAACCCGCAGAGCGGCCGAGTGCGCGGTCTCGTTTGGTTCCTCCGCCCGGATTGCTTCCAGTAGGAGCTCGCCAGCGAGGTTGTAGCGGCGTTCAGGGACGCTCACCTCGATCTCTAGTTCGGAGGGCTCGTAGTACTTGGCACTGCGGCCGGCACCGGGACCTGACCGGCCGGGTGGGCGGGCGTAGTGGGCCCTGAGCAGACCGTGCTCGAGGAGCTTGTCGAGGTGGAAGGCGGCGAGCTTGCGCGAGATGCCGAGCTCGGAGGCTACATCGTCGCGGCGGACCGGACGCCGGACCCGGCGGACGACCTCGAAGACGCGTCGGCGTAGCGGCTCATTCAGCGCCGCGATGCTACGAACTCCGTCTTCGGGCATGATCCCCAAGTGTAACGGCTATGGACACAGGCGGAATTAGCTTCGCTACTGGACCTGACGTCTAACGCCTGCGGTTATTTTCCAAATCGCGTGAACCGGCTAGGGAAGCTGGGCTATGCTCAAGCTCTAAGGCTAACCAACCTTGGAGTTACGGCGCTGTCGTGGGACGAGGTTCTCGACTGCCACGTCGCACTCGAGCTGACCGATTGTCCGCAGGTGGAGCTGGTGAACCCCGGCCTGAAGCGGTCTGCGGAGCATCCCGACTGTTGCAGATGATCGCGTAATGTTGTATATACAACGCCCATGACTCACCTGCTGGAGGAGGCCTGCATCGCCGCGAGGGTCCGGCGCATCCACCGGGTAGTCGTGTCCCGCTATGACGAGGCGCTCAGGTCGCTCGGGATCACGATTGGGCAGCTGGACATGCTGGTCACGCTCCTAGACGTCGGTGACGTCGGTGACGTCGTGTCTCCAGCGGCGCTTGGGCGAGCGCTGCTGATGGAGCGGTCGACGGTGAGTCGAAACGTCCGCAGGCTGGAAAGCCTGGGCCTCGTTCGAATCAGCGGAACGGCACCTCATGGTCAGGCCGTTCAGCTCACCGACGCGGGCAAGCGGTTGATCGACCGCGCCTATGAGCCCTGGAGCAACGTCCAGTCGGAGATCAAGAGCGAAATCGGACCGCAGGGTTTGCAAGCGTTGGACCTACTCGTGGACAGGCTAGGAAAAGAGAGCTGAGATGGCGGTCTTCGAGCTAGCTCGGTTCAAGGTCGAACCGGACAAGGCCAACGACATGCTGGCGTCGCGTGATGCGATGGTCGATGCCGTCCGGGAGCGCTTCCCGGGCCTCATCGAGGCGAGCCTTGCGCGCCTGGACGAAGTCACCTGGATCGACGTGTGGAAGTGGGAGTCGCTGGAGCAGGCGAAAGCAGCCGCAGCAGGTGCTCCTGAGGTTCCCGAGGCGGGCGCCATGTTCTCGCTCATCAGCAAGGTCGAGGGAATGGAGCACGCAACGATCGTTCACGAGAGGTGAGGCGATGACCCTCGAGGACATCGTGAACGAGCACCCTGCGGAGGTCCAGCGGCTCATACGCAGGCTGCGAAAGCTCATCCGAGACGCGCTCTCAGCGGCCGAGGAGAGGGTGTATCCGGTCTGGCATGGGATCGGCTATGTCGACAGGGACGCGGGGTATGTGTGCGGGCTCTTCCCCAAGCGGGATTACGTCGAGGTCGGCTTTGAGTACGGATGACAGATTCCGGATGTCGACGATCTCTTCGACAGGAGTGGCAAGCGTGTCCGCTACGTTCGGTTCACTACATGGGATCAAGCTCGAGCCGAGCAGCTGCGAGACCTCATAGAGCGCGCGACGCTGGTCAAGGCGTGACCCAGGCCCGCCCCATGCCTGCCCCCTCTGAATAGCCACAGAGGATGTTGGCTCTACTGGGGTGACTGAGCTACTCCGTCGGGATTCACAGGTGACGGTGATTGGATGCGGGATGTTCGCAGCTGCTGTTCCGCCCAACTGCCTCGGCCCTGATCCCCTGCCCGGCAAACCTATCCCTGCCAGCTGCGACCTGACCGTGAGGGAGGCCAGGCGTAGCCTGTGCGGTCGCACGACTGTGGAGGTGTGCAGTATGACCGTCCCCACCAGCGGCCTCGACGCTGCCCGTGACCAGTTCCTCGGGCGCCTGTTCGAGGCATCCATCGCCACCCTTGATCTCTACCACATGTACCTCGGGGAGCGACTGGGCCTTTACCTCGTGCTGGCCGAGCGCGGTCCTCTCAGCTCGCATGAGCTCGCCGACGCGGCCGGAGTGGCCGAGCGGTACGCCCGCGAGTGGCTCGAGCAGCAGGCCGTGGCCGGTGTGCTCGAGGTCGTAGAGGACGCCGAAAAGCCAACAGCCCGGCGGTTCGGGCTGTCCGACGCACACGCCGAGGTCCTCCTCAATAGGGACAGCTTGTCGCACATGCCCGTCGCGCTTGGCGTGGTTGGTGTCGCCCGCGCACTCCCCCTGGTGCTGGAGGCCTTCCGCACCGGTGGTGGCGTGCCCTACGAGGCCTACGGCGCCGACACACGAGAGTTCATCTCCCGCGTCAACCGGCCCATGTTCCTCAACTTGCTGGCGCAAGAGTGGTTCCCTGCTGTGCCAGGCCTGGTCGAGCGGCTGCAAGCAGATCCCCCAGCTCGGGTTGTCGATGTGGGATGCGGAACAGGGTGGTCGAGCATCGCCATCGCTCGCGGGTTTCCGAAAGTGACGGTGGTGGGGCTCGATCTCGATGAGCCTTCCATCGCCGAGGCTCGAGGCAACGCCGAAGCGTCCGGGGAGGCCGATCGCACCACGTTCGTCGTGCGCAACGCCGCCGAGCCGGGCTTGGAGGGCGAATTCGACCTCGTGTGTGCGTTCGAGACGATTCATGACATGACTGACCCCATCGGAGCGCTGCGGGCAATGCTGTCGCTGCGAGCCGAGGGAGGGACGGTGCTGGTAGTTGACGAGCGGGTGGCAGACGAGTTCACGACCGATGTCGATGACGCCGAGCGCTTCCAGTGGGGATGGAGCGCCCTGCATTGCCTGCCGTGCGCCCTGTCCGAACCGCCTGCAGCAGGCACCGGGACGGTCATGCGCACGCCCCGGCTCCGCGAATACGCGCACGCTGCCGGATTCGCCGCTGTGGAAGTGCTGCCAATCGAGAACGACTTTTGGCGCTTCTACTTGCTGCACTCATAGCATGACAAGCAATTCCTGTCGCAGCTGATGCGGTCTCGGGGCCCACGAATCGTGCCACCCCTGATTTTTCAGGCGCACCTCGCCCCAGCCTGCTGTGCATGACGGCGAACTTTGATGACTCGCTCAGCAAGCAGTCCGGTTGGACCCGCCGGCACACTCGGGTCGAGGCCGTCGGCGTGGCGGCTACACCGCCAACTCTGGGGACGGCGAGGTCATGGTCCGGCGGCACGATCCCGGTGGCGACCTTTCCTCTCGGGCGGCCGAGGCGTTTCCGGTGACGAAGGAGATCGAAGAGTCTCTCCGCCTGTATCGCCGACTGCACCCGCGTGTCGACGAAGAAAGGGGGCTACTACATCGAAGAAGGGTCCTGGGTCTTCGAGGTAGGCGAAGTGACTCGAGGCGATGAGGGCCAGTTGTCCGCTCGGAATGGTTGCGACGAGGAACCTCGCCCAGTCGGCAGGTATCGGCTCGAGCTCGCCCTGGACGACGAGTGTGGGGCAACGAATCCGGGCGAGGGCCCTCTCGGGCTCGTGGCGCGGTGTTTGCCAGCACCAGGGACACCACCCGGTCCTCGTGGATGGCCGCGTACAGCATCGCGATGAGGGCGCCGAAGGAGTGTCCGACCAGGTTCATATGCTTCATCCCAGGCCCTCACGCAGGCCCTCGAGTCTTCGAGATGGCGGAAGGCATCGCGCAGCGAGGGCGGAGTGCCCGGGCCGGTCTCCAGGGCGCCTTTCTGGCCCAGACACCGGTTATCCTCTGTTTGTGGCTGTGCCCCATCTTGGTTTGATCCTCCCGAACTACGGTGACGGGCTCGACGCTGAGCGCCTGGCGTCGGCCGCCCTTGCTGCCGAGGAGGCAGGTTTCGATTCGGGCTGGGTAACTGACCACCTCATCGTTCCTGCGGAGCTGGCGCCGGTGTACGGGACGATCGCAGAGGCGCTCGTCTCGCTCGGTTTCCTCGCGGGGCGGACCCGGCGCATCCGGCTCGGCGTCTCTGCACTGGTCGTGCCGCAGCGAAACCCCTTGGTCACGCTCAAGCAGCTGACGAGTCTCGACTTCCTGTCCGGCGGGCGGCTCGTCGTTGCGGTCGCTGCGGGCTGGCTCGAGCGGGAGTTCGTAACCCTCGGCTCCAAATTCGACTCGGGGGCCGACGCTTGGACGACTGGATCGAGCTGGCCTTCTCGGTTTTCGCGCAGATGCCCGGGCCCATCGAGCACGAGGCCGGCATCCCGGTTGCGGACGGCTGGCTCGCGCCGGCCCTGGTCCGATCCGGGGGGATCGAGCTGTGGGTGGCCGGCGTCTCCGATGCCACGCTTCGTCGCGCTGCCCGAACCGGTGTATGGCATCCGGTTGCGCTGCCGCCCGCGCAGCTCTCCGAGTTGGCGGCGCGTTTTCGCGAGCGACGGCCAGCGGGCAGAGTCGTGCTGCGCTTAACCGCCCTGTTCTCGGACGAGCCCGACCCGCGGTGCCTGGATGAACGCGGACGACACACCGTCGCCGGCCCGCCGCAGTGGATCGCGGAGCGCCTTGCCGAGTACGTCGAGGGCGGCTGCAACGGCTTCGTGGTCAACCTCGGCCACGAGGCTCCGGGACTCGAAGAGCGGGTACAGCGGTTCGCGGAGGAGGTCTGGCCGCCGGTG